>JAREAF010000211.1 GCA_029240475.1 Rhodospirillales bacterium
GGCGAGCGAAGACGAGCTCCCGAACCTGGATCTGCCGCAAACTCCAGAGGAGGCGGTTCAAACTCCCGAGCCGCCCGTCCCGCTCCCGGCCGAGCCGCCCCCCGCTCCAACTCAGACCGCGCAAGAGGAGGGCATCGAACCACCGGCCGAGCGAGCGCTCGAACGCAGCCTGGTTCAGCAGGGCGGTCTCCTGCTGCCGCCCTGGACTTTCGAAATCCAGCCGGGCTTCAACTACTCGTACAGCGGCTCGAACACGCTGCGAATCACCGAGGTGGGCGGCGAAAGCGTGGTCGTGCAGACCGATGCCAATCGGGACACCCTCGAGACGAGCTTGGGCTTCAGGGTCGGGCTGCCTTGGGCCATGCAGGTGGACGTGCTGATTCCCTACATCTTCGACGACGAGGACATCGTGTCCGGCGGGACGGTGATCCGCACGGGCGATGCCGGCCTCGGCGACATTCAGCTCAGCCTGAGCAAGCAGCTGCTGACCCAGCAAGAGCGCCTTCCGTCCCTGCTCGCCACAGTGGCTTGGAAAACCGCCTCGGGCGACAGCGGGGGAGATCTCGGCCTGGGCACGGGCGCGCATTCGATTCAGCTGGCCGGCACGGCTGTGATCGCACGCGACCCCATGGTCTATGTCGGAACCGTTTCGATCACCGAAAGCTTCGAAGGCGAGCAGGGGGGCCGGGACTACGACCCCGGCGACAGCCTCGGCCTTCGCGTTGCGGCCATCCTGGCCGTCAGCCCGGACACCTCCTTCACCTTTGGGCTCGACACCGATTTTGTCGAGGATGCCGAAGTCGAGGGCGAGCGTGTGGCGGGTTCCGATGCGGTGATCGCCGTGTTCGAGCTGGGCGTCGGCTTGATCCTGTCTCGAAGCGCGCTGCTCACGGCCACGGCCGGAATAGGAGTGACCGAAGAGGCGCCGGATTTTCAGTTCGGGATGGCGGTCCCTATCCGGTTTTAGCCCGCCACGGTCCGCAGGGCGCGCGAGAAGCCGTCCGTCGCCATCAGATTGCGGCAGCGCTCGAACCGGCCGACGGCATAGGCCCAGAAATCGTCCGCGGGATTCTTGTTGGCGTGCTGGATGACCCCCCAGAGCGTCCAGAGCAGGTCGCACATCGCCTTGTAGAGGATCATGCGCGCCTCTGCCTCGGCAGGCGCCGGGCCCTCGAAATAGGCCTGCAGGAGCGCCCTGTCCTGCTCCGGGCCGAACGCCGCTTCGACCGACAGGTCGCCCAGATCCCACATGGGATCGTTCATGCCCGAATATTCCCAGTCGACGATCACCATGCGATCGCCGGTGTCGAGGAAGTTCTCCGCCAGTGGGTCGCAATGGCAGGGCGCGAGCGGGGCGGGCTTGCGCTCGAGCGCGGCGCGGACGGCGCGCGCCTCCCCTTGCGCCTGCTCGTATCCCTCGGGCACCGGCGCATCGAGCGTGCGCAGCAGCGCCAGATACTCGTCCATCTTCTGGAACAGGTCGAAGCGGCTCTCGAACGGCTCGCGCCATCGATGCATGCCGCGGAAGGCGCGGGCGGCGCGCGCGACGGCGCCGAGGTCGCGGAAGCGGGCCGCGTCCATGGTCGCGCCTTCGATGAAGGCGCACAGCATGACGCCGCTCGCGGCGTCGAAATGCAGGACCTCGGCATTCACCTCGGCGCGCGCCGCGACCTCGGCATTGTGCTTCTCGACCTTGCGGTCGATATAGGCCGCGGTGCCTTCGCCGGGAATGCGCAGGACCAGGGAGCGGCCGCCGATCTCTACGCGCCAATTGCGGTTGGTCAGCCCGCCGAGGCGCGTCAGCTGCGCCGCGCGCACCTCGCGCTCCTCGAAGCGGCCGGTCCGCAGCAGCTCGGCGCGCACGGCGGCGGTCTCGTCGGCGTGGGTCATGCTCGCCTGCCTCTCAATGACCGATCGCGTAATAGGTCTCGTAGACCTTCTGCGCCTGGCGGCGCGCCTCGGCCCAGTCCCAGCCGGTCTCGGTGAACCGATCCGGCGAAAGGCTGCGCACGTAAGGGGAGGGATCCTTCTCCGTCAGCGCCTCCACGAGATGGCGGCCGATCCCGGCCGAGCCGGAGACGCCATGGGCGTTGCATCCGCCCGCCATCACGAAACCCTTCACCCGCCGGCTCTCGCCGATGATGAAACGGCCGTCCGGCGTGAAGGTCGGCCAGCCCGACATCACCCGCCGCACGCCGGTCTCGGGCGCCGCCGGATAGAAGGGCCGCATCAGCTCGGCGAAGTTGGAGAGCACCGGCCAGTCCTCTTCGATGGGCGGGGGCGTCTCGGCGAGCGCGTAGCTGCGCGGGTCGAGCGACAGCGCCTCGGGCTCCCAGCCGCCCAGCAGAAGGCTGTTCACATCCGGCCGGCCGTAGAGCGTCTGGTCGGGCACGCGGAAGGCCGGCAGATCGGGCCGGATGCCGGAGATCGGCACCGTGATGAAATATTCGTGGCGCACCGGCACGATCGGCAGCTCCAGGCCGGCCAGCCGCGCGACATGATAAGCGTGCGCGCCGGCGGCATTGACCACCATCTCGCAGCGGACCGCGCCGCGGTTCGTGCGGATGCTGGTGACGCGGCCGTTTGCGATGCGGATTTCCTCCAGGCGCACGCCGGTCGCGAAGCGCACGCCGTTGCGGCGCGCCCGATGCTGATAGGACATGGTGAGATCGTAGGGCTGCAGATAGCCGTCGGTCGGGCACCAGAGGATCGAGGTGGCATCATCGAAGCGCATGCCGGGCCAGCGGCGGGCGGCCTCGGCGGCATCGATCAGCAGCACCTCCAGGCCCGCCTCGTCCGCCACCGTCGCCAGCCGCCGGAATTCCTCAGCGCGCTCGGCGGTGGCGGCGATGCGCAGGCTGCCGACCTGCCGCCAGCTCGGCCGCGCCTCCTCCTGCCGCTCCAGCTCGCCGAAGGTAGCGACCGACCACATGGCGAGCCTCACGCGATCGATGGAGGAACGCACCTGACCCACCAGCCCCGCGGCCTGCGCGGTGGTCACGGCCGCCAGGCTCGACTCCTTCTCGATGAGCAGGATGTCGCGGCGCCCCGCGCGCGCAAGCGCATCGGCGGCGGCAACGCCCACTGCGCCGCCGCCCACGATGACGATTTCCGCATCCGAAAGCTCTGTCATGGGCTGGCTCGCCTCGGCCGGACTGGTGAAGAAGCCGCGAGCCTAGCGGGCCGTGGCTTTTCCCGCCACATCGGGCAGGGCTCTGGCCGTTAAGCATAGCGGTTAAAGGGGCCGTAAGTATCCCGGCCCCAGCGTTGCACTCCCGCCGGGAGCGGAGGAGGGAGGTCGGGTCTCAACTCCAGCCGCTCCGGGCGTCGAGCGTGAGGCCTTGGGGGGGCCGGACCGTCTATGCATCTTGGCGACATTCTGGTCGCGCACGGCTTGGTCAAAGCGGCCGATGTCGAGCGCGGCCTGCAGCGTCAGCGCGAGCGCGGAGGCCGGCTGGGCGACAATCTCGTCGCCTTGGGGATCGTTTCGGCCGAGGAGCTGGCGCGGGTCCTGACCGCCGCGCCCTCCGCCCCCAACAGCGTGCGCGAGACCGGCATCGCGCTGAACGGCCTGCTCGGGCTGATGCTGAAGCTGATGCAGGCCCGAGGCCTGGAGCGCCCCTCGCAATTGGCCGAGGAGATGAAGCTCTCCGGCGTGGTCACGGCCGAGCTGATGCAATCGGCCGCCGACCGCAAGCTGGTCGAGAGCCTTGGCGTGGTCGAAGCCAACGGCTTTCAGGAGAAGCGCTACCAGATGACGGAGGCCGGGCGGCGGCGCGCCGCGGACGCCTTCGAGCAGAGCCAATATGTCGGCCCGGCGCCGGTCTCTCTGGAATCCTGGGAAGAGCGCATCCTGCGGCAGTCGATCAACAACGAGCGCATCGAGAAGGGCGCGATCGACCGCTCCTTCGCCGACCTGGTGGTCCCGTCGGAGTTCGTGCGCCGGCTCGGCCCCGCGGTCAATTCGGGGCGCTGCATCCTGCTCTACGGTCCGGCCGGAAACGGCAAGACCTCCATCGCCGAGAAAATCGCCGCGATTTACGAGAACGTAGTCTACATCCCCTACTGCCTGGATGTGAGCGGGGAGATCGTGAAGGTGTTCGATCCCTCGCTGCACCGGGTGGCGGCGAGGTCCGCATCCAACGGCGAGGTCAAGAGCATCCGGCGCGAAAGCTTCGATGCGCGCTGGGTCGCCTGCCGCAGGCCGGTGGTCATCACCGGCGGCGAGCTCACGCTCGAGATGCTCGATCTGAAATTCAATCCGATCGCCAAATATTATGAGGCGCCGCTGCATGTGAAGGCGCTGAACGGCACCTTCATCATCGACGATTTCGGCCGCCAGCTCGTCAGCCCCGAGGCGCTGCTCAATCGCTGGATCGTGCCGCTGCAGAGCCGCATCGACTTCCTGAAGCTCCATACCGGCAAGAGCTTCGAGATCCCGTTCGACGAGCTGGTGATCTTCTCCACCAACCTGTCGCCGACGGACCTCATGGACCCGGCCTTCCTGCGGCGCATCCCCTACAAGCTCGAGACCTGCACCCCGAACGAGGCGGACTTCGCGCGCATCTTCGAGGGGGTGGCCAAGCGCGAAGGGCTGACGCTGCAGCCCGACATCGTCGAGCATGTGATCGCCGGGATCCGCCACCGCTTCAAGGCGGACCTCGCCTGCTACCAGCCCCGCTTCATCATCGACCAGGTGATCGCCGCCTGCAAATTCCAGGGCGTGCCGCCGGCCTTCGCGCTGGACGTGGTGGAGGATGCGCTGGCCAATCTCTATCCGCGCGTCACCATGCCCATGCACGGGGTCGGCATGGGCCGCAAGCCACAGCTCCCCGAGCCCGTCGCGGCCGAGTAGCCGAGGCCCGAAACTTTCGCACGCTCGCGCGCGAACGCGCCGCCGCCCGCCCCGTTATCTGAACGGGGATAGCCGAACGGGCGAGGATGGTGCCATGCGCAATAGCCGGCCGCTGACCGTCGTCATCACCGGAGCTTCGAGCGGAATCGGGCTTGCCGCCGCTCTCGCCTTCGCCCGCAGGGGCGATCGGCTGGTGCTCGCCGCGCGCGACGAGATGTCCTTGGACGAAGCGGCCGCCCGCTGCCGCGCCGAGGGCGGGGAGGCGATCGCGGTGCCCACCGACGTCTCCGTGGAGGCAATGGTCGAGGAGCTGGCCCGCGCCGCGCTCGACGCGTTCGGCCGGATCGATCTGTGGATCAACAATGCGGCGGTGACCGCCTTCGGCTTCTTCGAGCGCATCCCGCCCGAGGTCTTCCGGCAGGTGATCGAGACGGACCTCATCGGCACCGCCAACGGTGCGCGCGCCGCCCTGCCCGTCTTCAAGCGCCAGGGCCGGGGCATGCTGATCAATGTCGCCTCGATGGTCTCCTACGTGCCGCAGCCTTACGCGACGCCGTATGTGGCCAGCAAGACGGCGGTGCGGGCCTTCGGGGAGTGCCTGCGCATGGAGCTGTCGCTCGAACATGCCTCGGATATTCATGTCTGCACGGTGATGCCGGAATCGGTCGACACCCCGCTGTTCGAGAACGCGGCGAACTTCGCCGGCCGGGCGGCGAGGCCGATGCCCCCGATCCTCACGCCCGAGCAGGTCGCAGATGCGATCCTTAAGCTCGTCGAGCAGCCGCGGCGCGAGGTCTTCGTCGGCCATGCCGGACGCATGGCGGCCCTGATGCACAGCTTCGCCCCGGGCCTGTTCGAGCGGACCATGGCGCGCCAGGTCGACCGCAAGCACTTCCAGAGGCTTCCCGCCGCGCCCGACTCCGGCAATGTGCTGGCGCCGGTCGGAGAGGGCGCTCACGTCCATGGCGGCTGGCGCCGGTCGGGCCTCAGCTGGTCCAAGATGGCGCTCTACGGCGGCTTGGCGACGGTGCCTCTGCTGCTGGTCTGGAGGAACCGCCGCG
>JAREAF010000212.1 GCA_029240475.1 Rhodospirillales bacterium
TTACTCCTTCTTTTCTGCGCTCCCGACATTCACAACTTTGTTACTGGTCCACCGCGCCGCCCCCCAATTCTTTGATCTAGCAGCGGATTTGGGCTCTGCTGCGGGAGCTCTCTTTCCGCTCGCGGGCCAAGAAAATCGATAGTATTTTGATCGGTACGAAAGTTCAGCAGCTGTTGGCGCTTAGAAAAGCCGGCAGCACTACGGGGACCATTGAGAAGTAAAAATACTACAACGGCACGTATTGAATATTGCGCGCGGCTGTTGGCGTTGCGCGTGGCCAGCGCGCAGCGAACGGGCTCAGGGGAGACGGCGAAATGGCGGATATCGAACTCTTCACGGCGAACTTCTCGCCTTTTGGCCAGCGCGTCCGCTTGGCTCTCCTCGAGAAGGGCATCGATTTCTGGCACACGGAAATAGACCTCGCCAACAAGCCCGAATGGTTCCTGGTCATCTCGCCCACGGGCGAGGTGCCGGTGATCCGGCATGAAGACCGTTTCGTCAGCGACTCCACGGTCATCCTGGAATATCTGGAGGATGTCTACCCCCAGCCGGCACTCCGGCCGCGCGATCCGGGCAAGCGTGCCCAAATGCGGTTCTGGATGGAGTATGCGGACGAGAAGCTTTTTCCTGCCATCGTGCGGGCGATCAGGAGTGAAGGCGAGGGGCGCGTCCCAGCCGCCGCCAAGCTCCGCGACAACCTGATCTTTGTCGAGCGCGAGGGGTTGGCCCGCTGCAGCCGAGGCCCCTACTGGCTCGGGCAAGAGCTGAGCATCCTCGACCTCGTCTATTATCCCTTCTTCGAGCGGCTGCCCGCGATCGAGAGCGGCCAGCCGGGGGGCCTGCCTCTCCTGTCCATTCGCCTGCGCTACTGGCTGGACGCGATGCGCGAACGCCCTTCCGTTCAGGCCACGCAGAACTCGGCGGAGGCGCATGCGCGCGCCTTCACCCAATATCTCGGCGTCCGGCAGCCGCGCCGCCGCGTGGGCAATGTCGAGTATCTCCACGCCTGACGCGCCTCGTCGCAACCGCCTCGGTCTGATCGACCGTGAAATAAAATAAAAAATTAGATTAATCTAATTTCATGCAAGCATGGGCGTTTCGATTCGACTGTGGCGTGAAGTTATCGTATTATCCTCCATACGAAAGTTCCGACCGTAAGGTCAGGAAGAGACCGCGATAGAGCAAGCGGACTTCGCTTTGTGGGAGGGCGGATGCCGGATATAGAGCTCTTCAGTTCCAGACTTTGTCCCTTTGCCCATCGGTTCAGCTCGCGCTTCTGGAGAAGCGGATCGCCTTCTGGCACACCTAAATCGACCTCGCGAACAAGCCCGAATGGTTTCTCGTCATCGCGCCGCTGGGCGAAGTGCCGGTGATCCGGCACGAGGATCGCTTCGTGGCGAACTCCACGGTGATCCTAGAATATCTGGAGGACGTCTATCCCCGGCCGTCGCTGCGGCCCGCCGAGCCGGGCAAGCTCGCCACCTGCCGGTTCTGGATCCGCTTTGCCGACGATCGCCTCGCGCCGGCGATCGAACGGTGCATCCATGCCGAAGCGCCCGATGAGCAAGCCGCCGCCGCAGCGGAGCTGCGCGAGCACCTCACCTTTCTCGAGCGCGAAGGGCTGGCGCGTTGCGGGCGCGGGCCGTTCTGGCTCGGCAAGGAGCCCAGCATCCTGGATTTCGCCTTCTATCCGTTCTTCGAGCGGCTTCCCGCGATCCAGCAGCACCGGCCCGTGGCATTGCCGCTGATGTCCATTCGCCTGCGCTACTGGCTGGATGCGATGCGCGAGCTGGACTCGGTCAAGGCGGCGCGCAGCCCGGTCGAGTCTCATGCCGAGACGATTCACCAATCCGCGCGCCAGCGGCCGGCCCGCACGAGCGGCAAGGTGGAATTCCTGCACGCCTGAGCTGGCCCCGGCCGCATCGAGGGTCGTTGCGAAGGTCCCTGCAAAACGGGTAGACCGTCCTCGGCACATGGTCTTCCGACAGCCGAGGGACGATGGACAGGACGGCCGATCCGGGGCTCCTGCCACAGGGCCTGCGCGACATCCTGCCGCCCGACGCCAGCTTCGAGGCGGCGGCGGTCGAGCGCCTGCTCGCCGCTTTCGCCGCGCGCGGCTATGAGCGCGTCAAGCCGCCGCTGATCGAATTCGAGGATGGCTTCCTCAAGGGCGCGGGCGTCGATGTCGCGCGGCAGACCTTTCGCCTCATGGATCCGGAATCGCGCCGCATGCTCGCGCTGCGCTCGGATATAACGCCGCAGGTGGCGCGCATCGCCGCCACGCGGCTGAAGAATGCGCCGCGCCCGCTGCGGCTCTCTTATGCCGGCCAGGTGCTGCAGGTGTCGGGCGGGCAGTTGCGGCCGGAGCGCCAATTCGGGCAGGCGGGGGTCGAGCTGATCGGAGCGGACGGCCCGGCCGCCGATGCCGAGATGGTCCTGCTGGCCGCCGAGGCATTGGCCGAGCTTGGACTGCCCGGGCTGGCAATCGATCTCAATCTGCCGACGCTGGTCGCCACCGTCGCGCGCAGCCTCGGCTTCGACGACGCTGCGGTGGCGCGCCTGCGTTTGGTTCTCGACCGCAAGGACGAGGCGGCCGTGCGCCCAATCGCCGGCGATCGTGCGGGGGTCTTCATCGCGCTCCTGCGCGCGTTCGGACCGGCGGAAGAGGCGCTGCGGCGGCTGGGTGACGTATCCCTGCCGGATGGGGCGCGCGCCGAGCTCGCGCAACTGGCCGAGGCGGTCGCGCAGATCCGCCGCCACGCGCCGGCGCTGGAGCTGACGCTGGACCCGGTCGAGCATCGCGGCTTCGAGTATCAGAGCGGCATCAGCTTCGTCCTCTTCGCGCCCGAGGCGCGCGGCGAGCTGGGTCGCGGCGGGCGCTACCGCACGCAAGCGGGCGAGAGCGCGACCGGCTTCACGCTCTACACCGACACGCTCCTGCGCGCGCTGCCGCGGCCCGCGCCCGCCCGCCGGATCCTCCTGCCGGCCGATGCCGGCGCGGAGGAGGGGGCGCGCCTGCGGCGGCAGGGATGGGTCACCATCGCGGCGCTGTCGGACACCGCCGATCCGATCGCGGAGGCGCGCCGGCTCGGCTGCAGCCACCTTCTGGTCCGCGGCGCCGCGGAACCGGTCGAGACATCACGCAAGAAGCGGTGAGAGCATGGCCAATGTGGCGGTGATCGGCGCCCAGTGGGGCGACGAGGGCAAGGGGAAGATCGTCGATTGGCTATCCGAGCGCGCCGAGATCGTCGTGCGCTTCCAGGGCGGGCACAATGCCGGCCACACGCTGGTCATCGGCGGCCGCACCTTCAAGCTGAGCCTCCTGCCGTCGGGCGTCGTGCGGCCCGGCAAGATCGGGGTGATCGGCAATGGCGTGGTGGTCGATCCCTGGGCGCTGCTGAAGGAGATCGAGACGGTCGCGGCGCAGGGCGTCGCGGTGACGCCCGAGAACCTGATCCTCGCCGACACGGCCAGCCTGATTCTTCCCGTTCATGGCATGGTCGACCGCGCGCGCGAGGAGGCGCGCGGGGCGGCGCGGATCGGCACCACCGGCCGCGGCATCGGCCCCGCTTACGAGGACAAGGTCGGCCGCCGCGCGATCCGGGTCTGCGACCTCGCCGAGCCGGAGCGGCTCGGCGAACGCATCGACGCGCTGCTCCTGCATCACAACGCGGTGCTGCGGGGCTTGAGCGCGCCCGAGGTCAAGCGCGAGGAGCTGCTCGATGCGATCCTCGAGGTCGCGCCGAAGATCACGCCCTTCGTCGGCAGCGCCTGGCGCGTGCTGCACGAGGCGCGGCGCGCCGGTCGGCGCATCCTCTTCGAGGGCGCGCAGGGCGTGATGCTCGATGTCGAGCACGGCACCTATCCCTATGTGACGTCGTCTCATACGGTCGCGGCCCAGGCGGCGAGCGGATCGGGCCTCGGGCCCGCGGCGGTCGGCTATGTGCTGGGCATTACGAAGGCCTACACCACGCGGGTCGGCGCCGGCCCGTTCCCGACCGAGCTGACCGACGCGACCGGCCAGCTCCTGGGAGAGCGCGGGCACGAGTTCGGCACCGTCACGGGACGCCGCCGCCGCTGCGGCTGGTTCGATGCGGTGATGGTGCGCCAGGCGGTGGCGGTCTCCGGCATCAATGGGATCGCGCTCACCAAGCTCGACGTGCTCGATCCGATCGACCCGATCCTGGTCTGCGTCGGCTACGAGATTCGGGGCAAGCGCTACGACTACCTGCCGCCCGGCGCGGCGCTGCAGGCGGAGGCGAAGCCCGTCTATGAGGAGCTGGAGGGCTGGCGCGAAAACACGCGCGGCGCCCGCTCCTTCGCCGACCTTCCGGCCAAGGCGATCAAATATGTGCGCCGGATCGAGGAGCTGATCGAGACCCCCGCCGCGCTCCTCTCCACCAGCCCCGAGCGCGACGACACGATCCTGGTGAAGGATCCGTTCGCCGATTAGCAGAAGTCAGAATGCGGGATCGAAACAAGAAGGGCCCGGCTTTCGTCGCCGGACCCTCTGACTTCTGACTTCTGAATTCTGAACTACGCCAGCCTCTGCTCCACGGCCGCGTTGCGGATCGCCTTCTGCAGCTTGTCGAAGGCGCGCACCTCGATCTGGCGCACGCGCTCGCGCGAGATGCCGTATTGCTGGCTCAAATCCTCCAGCGTGGTCGGCTCGTCCTTGAGCCGGCGCTCGGTCAGGATGTGCCGCTCGCGGTCGTTCAGCTGCGTCATGGCGTCGGTCAGCAGCTTGCGGCGCTTGGTCAGCTCCTCGCGCTCGGCGAGCTGGAGCTCCTGGCTTGGCTTCTCGTCGACGAGCCAGTCCTGCCACTCGCCCTCACCCTCGACCTTCAAGGGCGCGTTGAGGCTGTGGTCCGGCGCGTAGAGGCGACGGTTCATGCTGACCACGTCGGCCTCGGGGACGTTCAGCCCCTCGGCGATCTTCTTGACGTTCTCGGGGCTGAGATCGCCCTCCTCGAGGGCCTTCAGCTGCCCTTTGAGCTTGCGCAGGTTGAAGAACAGCTTCTTCTGCGCCGCGGTGGTGCCCATCTTCACCAGCGACCAGGAATGGAGGATGTATTCCTGGATCGAGGCGCGGATCCACCACATCGCATAGGTCGCGAGCCGGAAGCCGCGGTCCGGGTCGAAGCGCTTGACCGCCTGCATCATCCCGACATTGCCCTCGGAGATGAGCTCGGACACCGGCAGGCCGTAGCCGCGATAGCCCATGGCGATCTTGGCCACCAACCTCAAATGGCTGGTGACGAGCTTATGGGCGGCGTCGAGGTCGCCATGCTCGCGCCAGCGCTTGGCGAGCATGTATTCCTCATCCTGCTCCAGCATCGGAAACTTGCGGATCTCCTCGAGATAGCGGGAGAGCCCGCCCTCGGAAGCCACGCTCGGCAGCATCAACGCACGTGCCATTTCGAACCCATCTCCCTCGGCCGCGCGGGGAGGCGGGAACTAGCCCCCTCATCCCCTCGGCCCCCATTGTTGGGCCGCACTATAACTGACTAACGCGGTCAAGTATAGGGGGTTCTTTGGAGCAATTCTAAATTCGTAAGAAGCTGGGTCAGGTCCGGCGGGGGCGGGGTCTCGAATCTAAGCCTCTCTCCGGTCCGGGGGTGCTCGAACCCCAGGACCGCGGCGTGCAGGGCCTGGCGCCCGAAGGCGCGCACCGCCTCCCGCGCCTCCGGGGGAAGGCGGTTCAGCCGCGCGGCCGTCATGCGGCCATAGGTCGGATCGCCGATCAGCGGGTGCCCGATCGAGGCGAGATGCACCCGGATCTGGTGGGTGCGGCCGGTCTTGAGCCGGCAGGAGAGGAGGGCGGCGGCCACGCCATAGGCCCGGCGCACGGCATAGAGGGTCTCGGCCGGCTTGCCGCGCCCCTCGACCACCGCCATGCGCTTGCGGTCGCGGGGG
>JAREAF010000213.1 GCA_029240475.1 Rhodospirillales bacterium
GATCATGTCCACGTCGATCGCCTTCTGGATCGCCTTGCGCACCCGCACGTCGGAGAGGGCCGGATTTTCCGTGTTCATCCCGAGCCATGCATAAGCCAGCGACGGCTTCTCAAGAACCTTCAGCCCCTGCGGCGGCTGGTCCCGGAGTGTCGCGAGCGAGCTCAGGCTGGTGCCTGTGAAATCGAGGTCGCCGGCCTGAATGGCGATCTCGGCGGCCTTCTCGTCCTCGATCGGAATGACGTGGATCTCGTCGAACTCGCCCGGCGCGCCGGTCCAGTCCGGATCGCGCACAAGGACCAGGCGCTGCTTGGGCTGCCACTCCTTCCACATATAAGGGCCGCAAGTGGCGGGGGGCTGCGTGGTGAAGCGGCCGCCGGCTGCCTCGGTCGCCTTCTTGGAGATGATCGCGGCGGTGTTCCAGGGCAGCGTGCTCCACCAGAGCGGCGCGAAATACTCCTTCAGCACGATAGTGCCGGAATAAGTGTCGGTCACTTCGACATGGTCGAGCGCGGCCCAGTCGTCCTTGTATGGCGCCTCGAGCTTGGGATCGATCACGCGCTCGAAGGAATATTTGACGTCCTCCGCTGTCACCTCGCCGAAGCCGTTGGTCCATTTGAGTCCCTGGCGCAGCTTGAATCGGATGTGCGTGTCGTCGGTTTGCTCGATCTCCTCGGCGGCATCGGGGCGCCATTTCCAGCTGTCGCCAGGCTCGAAGGACACCAGCCGCGGGAAGATCGCAGTGATGACGTCGCCCTCCGGCGCGGTCACGCGGAATGGTGGGTCAAGCACCTGCATGTCGGTGAAAACGCGATAGCGCAGCACCTTCTGCGACTGCGCCCCGGCGGCTTGCACACCGATGATCGGCAGGGCCGAGAGCGCGGCCGCCCCTTTCATGAAGGTTCGGCGGGTAGTGAACTGGTTCATTGGAGCCTCCCTCTTCTTATCCTGAGAGGCTTTCATGCCAAGTGATCGGGGACTATGCCAAAAACGTCCGAGCTTGGTTGCGAGTCGTCAGCCTGATCTGCGCCAGACTTCAAAGCGCGATCACCTGAGGAGTCTCAGTACTGCATCAAAGAGGAGCAAGAGCAGGGCTGGCTGTCCATCTTTGCGGGGCGAAGCTTCTCTTGAAGCCGGTTCTCGCTACTCAGCGGCCCCGCGGGCCATCAAGCTTAGCGGGCCAAGCCCAGATCCTCCGCGACCCAGCTCTGGAAGAGTGCCACCGAGCGCTCGCGCAAGGTAAGCAGGCCGCGATCGTAAGCGCCGCTCTCCAGACCTTGCTGCACGGAGGTGATCAGCGCCTCGTCCTCGCGCTGCACCTCCCTGTTGATGCGGTTCGACAGGTACAGGGCGAGACGCATCGCACGGCTCCGCTCCGGGAAAGCGTAGTTCTGGCAGCGGATCAGCGTGCGGCCGGGGCCGAGCGGCAGCACATGGAAGAAGTCCATGCTCTCCGGATAGAACTCCAGGCTGAAGGACGGATAGATGAAGTGATAGTGCCAGCGGCGGCGGAACGCCGCCGGCAGGTGGGGCTGATCGGGCAGATGACGGGCGTAGAGCCCGTTGGACCAGCCCTCGGGCTCTGCGCGCATCGTATGTCCCAGCCGGATTGCGCGCACAGGCTCGTCCGGCTCCTCGTCATAGGCGGGCTGCATCAGAGCCGACAGCCCCGGATGCCCGACGCCGAAATGATAGCTCTCCAGGTAATTGTCCCAGACCGCCTTCCAGTCGGCTTCGACGGTGCGCGCGTAGATCTTGCTCTCCGGGACCATCTCCTCGACGCGGTAGCAGGCGAGGTCTGAGAGAGCGGAGCCCAGCCGCTCCTCCAAACCCGGCCCGCCGGGCTCCAGCCGGAAGAAAATGAAACCGAGCGCTTCGGCATGCTCGACGGGCTTGAGGCCGAAACCGTCGGGATCGAGGTTCGGGACCGCGCGCGGCGCGGCGACGCCCCGCAGCCGCCCGTCCAGCCCATAGGTCCAGGCGTGATAGGGGCAGGTGATCATCCGCCCGCACTGATGCGCGCCTTGCGGCACGACGGCATGCGCCCGGTGCCGGCACACATTGTGGAAGACGCGGACCTTGCCCTCCTCGCCGCGAACGGCGAAGACCCTGCGACCGAGCAGATCAAGCCCATAGCTGCTGCCTGGCTGGGGCAGCTCGCTGCGGTGGCAGAGCACGTGCCAGGCGCGCCGGTGGATGCGCTCCAGCTCCGCCCGGAACACGGCCTCATCGCAATAGAGCGAGGCGGGGAGGGTAGCCTGGGTATCCGCCGCAACCGCCTTGTCAAATGGCTTGTTCATGATGCACACCGTAAGCTCTAAAGTATTCATATAACGCCATATTATACGCCTAACTTGAATGAACGTTCAACCAAGGTGTAGGATGGCGGCAGCTCATTGGAGACAAGTCATGGACTCGCTCAACCCGATGCCGCCGATGGCGCAGACCCAAGCGGGCGGCGATGCGCTGCTGGACAAGGCGCGGCGCCATCTGATCCAACCCTGGCCCCTCGTGGAGGCACTCGGCACCGAGAGCCGCATGCTGCTGTCGCGCTCGGACGGAATCTATGTTTATGACGAGCAGGGGCGCCGCTTGATCGATGGTCCCGCGGGCATGTGGTGCGTCCAGGTCGGCCACGGACGGCCGGAGATGGCGCAGGCCATCGCCGATCAGGTCTTGAGCCTTCCCTATTACTCGCCCTGGTACACGACCACGGGGCCCGCGGCGGAGCTGGCCGAGAAGATCGCAAGCTATGCGCCCGGCGATCTCGATTTCGTCTTCTTCACCACGGGGGGCTCGACCGCGGTCGATTCCGCGCTGCGCCTCGTGCAGTTCTACAACAATGTGCGCGGCCGGCCCGAGAAGAAGATCATCATCGCGCGCCAAGGCGGGTATCACGGCTCGACCTATCTGACGGCGACCTGTAGCGGCAAGCCGCGCGACAAGGGCCTCATGGACCAGGCCTCGGACATCGTGCGCCACCTGTTCGCGCCTTATCCCTATCGCCGGCCGGAGGGCATGAGCGTGGAAGCCTTCTGCGATTTCCTGGTGGAGGAGCTGGAGCGCACCATCCTCGAGCTCGGGCCCGAACGCGTCGCCTGCTTCGTCGCCGAGCCGATCCTCGCGTCCGGCGGCGTCATCGTGCCGCCCGAGGGTTACCAGCGGCGCATGGAGGCGGTGTGCCGGAAATACGACGTGCTCACGATCGCCGACGAGGTCGTCACTGGTTTCGGCCGGCTGGGAGAGATGTTCACCTCCGAGACCCTCTTCGGCCTCAAGCCGGACATGATCACCTTCGCCAAGGGCGTGACCTCCGGCTACATTCCACTCGGCGGCATCGTCATCTCGCGCCGCCTGATCGAGGAAATGAAGGCGACCGGCAACGGCGCGGCGATGTTCGCCAACGGCTACACCTATTCGAGCCATCCGGTCGCTTGCGCCGCCGCGCTCAAGAACATCGAGATCATCGAGCGCGAGCGCCTGTGCGAGCATGTGCGCGAGGTCGGGCCCTATTTTCAGGCCCGGCTCCAGGAGCTGGCCGAGCTGCCGATCGTCGGCGAGGTGCGCGGGATGGGGCTGATGGCCTGCATCGAATGCGTCTCCGACCGCACGAGCCGCGAGCCGCTTGCGCTCGACCAGGAGGTCGGCCGCCGCATCGACCGCCACTGCCAGGAGCTGGGGCTGATCGTGCGCCCGATGGGCTATCTCTGCGTCATGTCGCCGCCGCTGATCATCACGCGTGCGCAGATCGACGAGATGGTCTCGATCCTGCGGCAGGGGATCGAGCGGACCCAGGACGACCTCCGGCGCGAAGGCCTGTGGCGGGGCTAGTCGTCGGAGAATAGAAGCGCCGCGGACGGATCGGCCACCAGCCAGAGCGGGCGATCCTCCGCCGGCGGCGCTTCCCCCGACTGCGCGGCGACCATGATCGGCTGCGGCGCTCCCTCAAGGCCGACCAGATGATGGCTGCGGTCGCCGAGGAAGGCGGAGGAGATCAGGCGCACCGGCACGGCAGCCTGCCCGGTCGGCGGACGATCGGTGAGGCGCAGCCGCTCCGGCCGGATCGCCACCGCGGCCGGCTCTCCCTCGCCGCGACGGTTGCCCTCGGGGACCGCGATTTTGCCGAGCCCGGCGCAATCGACCACGAGCGCGCCGTTCTCGCGGCCGCGATAAGCGGCGGGGAAGAAATTCATGCTGCCAATGAAGGCGCCGACGGTTCGGCTGGCCGGCCGATCGTAGATCTCGCGCGGGCTGCCGATCTGCGCGACGCGCCCGTCGAACATCACCGCCACCCGGTCGGACAGCGCCAGCGCCTCCTCCTGATCGTGCGTGACGAAAACGAAGGTGATGCCGACCGAGCGCTGGAGCTGCCTGAGCTCCACCTGCATCTCCTCCCGCAGCTTCTTGTCGAGCGCGGCAAGCGGCTCGTCGAGCAGGAGCACCTTCGGGCGCTTGATCAGCGCGCGCGCGAGCGCGACCCGCTGCCGCTGTCCGCCGGACAGCTGATTGGGGCGCCGGTCGGCGAGCCCGGAGAGCTGCACAAGGGCCAGAGCTTCCTCGACCCGCCGCTCGCTCTGGGCGCGCGGCAGGCGCTCGACGCGCAGACCGTAGGCGACGTTCTGGCGCACGCTCAGATGCGGGAACACCGCATAGCTCTGGAACACCATATTCGTCGGGCGGCGGTAGGGCGGCACGGTCGCCATCGGCTGACCGTCGATCCAGATCTCGCCGGCGGTGGGCGTCTCGAAGCCGGCGAGCACGCGCAGGAGCGTGGTCTTGCCGCAGCCGGACGGGCCCAGGAGCGAGAAGAACTCGCCGCGGCCGATGCTGAAGCTCGCCTCGTCGACGGCGACGATCGGACCGAACCGCTTCGTCACATGGTCGATGAGGATGAATGCCGGTCCGGTCACCGCGTTTCTCATTGCTGGGCTGGGGCGCCGCCCCGGCGGCGCAGCAGCTCGGCCAGGACGATCAGCACGATCGAGGCCAGGATCACGCAGGTGCCGAGCGCCAGCACCTCCGGCAGCTTTTTCGGGAAGCGGAGCTGGCTGTACATGAATACGGGCAGGGTCTGATCGGTGCCGGCCAGGAAGAACGCCATCAGGAACTCATCGAACGAGATGAGGAAGCAGAGGAGCAGGCTGGCGATGATCCCGGGCAGGATCAGCGGCATGGTGACCCTGAGGAATGTCGCGGGGCGGTTCTCGCCCAGGTCCAGCGAGGCCTCCTCGAGCGAGGGGTCGAAGCCGGCCAGGCGCGAGCTCAGCACCGCGAAGGAGAAGGGCGTGCAGAGCAGGATATGGCCCAGCGTGACGGTCGCGAGCGAGAGCTTGAACCCGGCCGCCAGCAGATAGGCGAGCAGCGAGGTGCCGAGCACGATCTCCGGTATCACCAGCGGCGCCATGATCAAGCCGATGCTCGCGGCGCGGCCGGGGAAGCGGTAGCGGGTCATCGCTTTCGCGGCCAGGAGACCCAGCATCGTCGCGGCCACGGAGGCGACGGCGGCGACCTGCAGCGAGTTGCTCAGCGCCGCGAACAAGCCGGCGTTCTGCGACATGCGCCGGTACCATTCGAGCGTGAGGCCTTTGAGCGGAAAGGCCATGAAGTGAGTCTCGTTGAAGGAGAAGAGAAAGAGGATCGCGATCGGCGCGTAGAGCAGCACCACCGCGGCGACGGCGTATGTCGCGAGCCATGGATTGCCGCGGCGCCCGATCATGGCTCAGGCCACCTTCTCGGCGCCGCGCCGCGTCGCCCACAGATAGAGCAGCGCGATCGCGGTGACGATGATCATCGAGCTGACCGACAGGGCCGAGCCCAGCGGCCAATTGTTCGACCGGCCGAACAGGTTGCCGATGGCATTGGCGATCATGAGGCCGTCCGGACCGCCCACGAGCTGCGGGGTGATGTAGTCGCCTAC
>JAREAF010000214.1 GCA_029240475.1 Rhodospirillales bacterium
GAAAGCCGCTTGGCGATCTCCGCCGCCGCCTCGCGCGCATAGCCATTCACCGCGACCGAGATCGGCTTGACGAGGCCCAGCATGCGGGCGTCGGCGTCGATCTGGATGATCTTCGCGTTCTTCGGCCAGTATTCGATGCCGTATTGCGGCAGTGTGCCGAACGGCCCAAGCCGCGTGCCGAGCGCCAGCACCACGTCCGCCTGGGCGATCACCCGCATCGCGGCCTTGGAGCCCATATAGCCCAAGGATCCGCACATCAGCTCGTGGTTCTTCGGGAAGGCGTCGTTGTGCAGGTAGCTCGTGACCACCGGGCACTGCAGATGCTCGGCGAGCGCGCGCGCCTCGGCCACGCCGTCCGACATGACGACGCCGCCGCCGACCACCATGACCGGGAACTTCGCCCCGGCGAGGAGCCGCGCCGCCTCGTCGAGGCTGCCGGTCGAGCCCGGCCCGCGCGAGATCTGGATCGGCTGCGGGATGCTCACGTCGATCTCGCCATAGAAATGGTCGCGCGGGATGTTCACCTGCGTCGGCCCGCGCTCGAGCATCGCCAGGTGGAAGGCGCGACTGGTCAGCTCGGCGATGCGGTCGGGCCGGCTGACATGCGCCTGGTACTTGGTGATCTTCGAGAAGATCGGCAGCTGCTCGGTCTCTTGGAAGCCGCCGAGCCCCATGGTGCCCGAGCCCGTCTCGGGCGTGACCATGACCACGGGGGAGTGCGCCCAATAGGCGGCGGCGATGGCGGTGACGAAATTGGTGATGCCGGGCCCGTTCTGCGCGATGCAGACGCCCGGCCGGTTGAGGACGCGCGAATAGCCGTCCGCCATGTGCCCCGCGCCCTGCTCGTGCGCCACCGAGATGAAGCGGATGCCCGCCGGCTCGAACAGGTCGAGCGCGTCCATGAAGGCCGAGCCGACGATGCCGAAGACATGCGTCACGCCATTGGCGACGAGGGTCTCGACGAAGGCTTCGCTGGGGGTCATCCGGGTCATGGGCGCATTGCTCCTGGCTTAGGGTCGCCGGAATCTAGAGCCCGCCCCGAACCGGCCGATAGGGCCAGCCGCCCTCATTCCTTTGAGCCAGGGAATAAATCGCCCTCCCCGGCGTCCAACCATCAGCATGCAACCCCGCATGCGCCCTTTTGGGAGACAACGGAATGATCAAGCGTATCGCCTTGGCCGCCGCCCTCAGCCTTGCCCTCGCCGCACCGGCATTTGCAGGCCAGTGCCCCCAACAAATGGCGGCGATCGACGCAGCCTTGGCCAACAGCCCGCAATTGAGCGAAGCTGACATGGCCGAAGTGAAGCGGTTGCGCGCAGAGGGCGAAGAGCTGCACGCCGCCGGCAAGCATGCTGAATCCGAGGAGGCCCTGGGGCAGGCTCAGAAGTTGCTGGGCATCGGACAGTAGGTCGGCCGATGCCCCTGGCGCGGTCGTCCTTCCCGGACCGGCCGCGCCAGCCGCCCGAAACGGGTCGAGGAGCAAAAGCGGCACGATGGCCGTCGTTTCCGACCGGGACATTGCGGCGATGAGCCCGCGGCTCAGGCGCTATGCGACCGCCCTGACCGGCTCTGCCGCCGACGGCCAGGACCTGGCGCAGGATTGTCTCGAGCGGGCCTTGACCAGCCGCGACAGCCTGCGCGATGCGGAGCGGCTTTATCCGTGGCTGCTGGCGATCCTGCACAACCTGCATGCCGACGCGCATCGGCGGCAGGCGCGGCGCGGCTGGGAAGAGCCGGTCGACCGCTTTGCCGATTCACTCGCGCTCAGCCAGGCGCCGACGGACCGCGGCGCGATCCGCGACCTCGTCCGGGCGATGGCGGGGCTGACCTCCGAGCATCGGCAAGTCTTGTTGCTGAACGGGCTGGAAGGCCTGCGATACGGCGAGATCGCCGCGGCGCTGGAGATCCCGATCGGCACCGTCATGTCCCGCCTGGCGCGGGCGCGCGAGCAGCTTCGCGTCGCGCTCGAAGGCGAGGACCGTGACGTGGTGCGAAGGATACGATGAATGGACGAGCGACCGGTCACCGAAGCCGAACTGCAAGCCTGGCTCGACGGCGAGCTGCATGCCGATCGTTGCGCCGCCGTGCGGCGACATCTCGCCGACCATCCGGAGGACGCGCGGCGGCTGGAGGAGTATCGCCGTCACGCAGCCCTGATATCCAAAGCCTTCGCAGGCATCGGTCATTCGCAGCCCGTGCGCCGGAGCATCGCCTGGCGCGGGTTGCTGGGGGCGGCCGCCGCGGTGCTCCTGTTCCTTGGGGGCGCCGCGGCCGGCTGGTTCGGCCGCGAGGCCGGCTTCGCCGAGACGCCGGACGTGGCGCACTATGCCCTGTCGGCGCACCGGCTCTTTGTGGGGGAGGCGCGGCATGCGGTGGAGGTGACCGCCAACGAGAGCGATCACTTGACGGCTTGGCTCTCCAAGCGGCTCGACCAGCCGCTGCGCATTCCCGCGATCTCCGGATACCAGCTCGTCGGCGGACGGCTGCTGCCGTCCGACTATGGGCCGGCCGGCCAGCTGATGTACGAGGACGCCGACCGGCGCCGCCTCACCCTCTATTTCTGTGCAGCGGAGCTGGCCAATGGGACCGAGTTCCGCACGGCGCGTTCGGGAGCGGCGACGGCGCTGCTGTGGCGCGAGGCGGGCCTGGTCTGGGCGATGGTGGGAGAACTCGACCGGGACCGGCTGCTTTCCCTCGCCCACGAGGTCCAATCGCAGCTCGAAAGCTGAAGGCGAGCCTCGGCTAGAACCGCTCGGCCAGACGCGCCAGCTTGGCGATGCCGGGCTCGATGCGCTCCTGCGGGATCGAGGCGAAGCCGAGGCGGAAGCAGTTCCGCCCGGCGGCTTCGTCCATGAAGAACACGTCCCCCGGCTCGATCACGATCCCCTCCTCCAGCGCCGCGGCGGCGAGGCGGCGGGCGTCCAGCCCCTTGGGGCCGCGCAGCCACAAGCTGGAGCCGCCCTGCCCACCCTGCCGCTCGTGGGCCGGCATATGGCGGTCCAGCGCCTCGGCCAGGATCTGCGCCCTGAGCTTCAGCACATGCACCATGCGGTGCAGCAGCGCGTCATGGTGGCCGTGCGACAGAAACAGGGCGACCGCGCGCTGATTGTTCAGCGCGGGATGGCGGACCATCAGCCGGCGCAAGAGGCGCGCCTGGCGAATGACGGGCGCGGGCGCGACCATGTAGCCGAGCCTCAGGCCCGGCGCGAGCGTCTTGGATAGGCTGCCGACATAGAGCACGCGCCCGTCCGGGTCCTGGCTCTTCAGCGCGGGCTCCGGCCGGCCGCCGAAGCTGGTCTCGATCTCGTAATCGTCCTCGATGAGGAGGATGTCCTCCTCCGAGGAGAGCTGCATGAGCGCGCGGCGGCGCTCGGGCGGCATCGTCGCCGTGGTCGGGCTCTGGTGCCCGGGGGTCACATAGACGAGATCGCAGTTCGCCACGCGGTCGCCGACGATCAGCCCGTCGCGATCCAGCGGCAGCGGCAGGAGGTTCGGCGTGCGCCGCGCGAAGATGTTGCGGGCATCGGGGTAGCCGGGGTCCTCGATGCCCATCGTGCCGCGCCGCGTGAGCAGAAGCTCGGCCAGGATGAACAGCGCCTGCTGCGCGCCGATGGTGACCATGATCTCGTCGGGCGCGGCGAAGACGCCCCGGCGCGGCAGGATGCGCGTGCGCAGCTGCTCGATCAGAAGCGGATCGTCGCCGTCCACCAGGTCCGGCGCCCAGTCCCGCACCTCGGTGACGCCGAGCGCCATGCGCGAGCATTCGCGCCAATCGGCCAGCGGAAACAGCGCGGGGTCGAACTGCCCGCAGACGAAGGGGTACGGGTGCTTCTGCCAGTGCTGCGGCTTGGTGATGTTGCGTTGCGCGGAGAGGTCCTGGGTCAGGCGCCGCCGCCAGTCTGGCGCGCGGCCGGTCGCTGCCACCGCGGGAGCCTCGCCCGGCGGTCCGGCCGCCCAGCCCGCCTCCGCGTCCGGGCTGACGAAGCAGCCGCTGCGCTCGTGCGAGACGAGCAGGCCCTCATCGACCATCTGCTGATAGGCGAGCACCACCGTGTTGCGCGCCACGCCCAGGATCTCGCTCAGCTCGCGGCTGGAGGGGACGGGGTCGCCCGGCATCAGGTGCCGCTCGGCGATGGCCGAGGCGATCATGCGGCGGATCTGGCTCTGCAGCGATCCGGACGCCGCCGGGTCGAGCCGGAACAGCCGATCCCAGCGCGCCCGCGCCGCCCGCACCTTTCCGCCGCCGCCCCGCTCCAGTCCCATGCGGGCGAGTATAAGGCGGCGGCCGGCCGGGGTCGCCAGTCCCAAACGATTCGGCGCGGCTGGCCCTATGGCGGCGGCCGGCCGATTCCTATCCTTGCGGCACCTTGGACCAGGGAGCCCAGCCCATGCCCACGACCGTCCAGCCGATCGATCTCGGCGCGCATTGGATGCCCTTCACCCCGAACCGCGATTTCAAGGCAGAGCCCAAGCTCGTGGCCCGCGCGGAGGGCATGTATTACTGGACGCCCGACGGCAAGAAGGTGCTGGACGGCTCCTCGGGCCTGTTCACCTCGGCCGCCGGCCACTGCCGCAAGGAGATCGCCGAGGCGGTGCACCGGCAGCTCCTCGAGCTGGACTACACGCCCAGCTTCCTGCGCGGCCATCCCAAGGCCTTCCAGCTCGCCGAGAAGGTCGCCGGCCTGCTCCCGGCCGGGATCAACCGCGTCTTCTTCGTCAATTCCGGGTCCGAGGCCGTCGATACGGCGATGAAGATGTGCCTGGCCTATCACCGGGCCCGCGGCGAGGGGCAGCGCACGCTCTTCGTCTCGCGCGAGCGCGCGTATCACGGCGTCAATTTCGGCGGCGTCGCGCTCTCGGGCATGGTGAAGAACCGGCAGGCCTTCGGCTTCGGCCTGCCGCCCGTCGCGCATATGCGCCAGACCTGGACGCCCGAGCAGCGCTTCACCAAGGGCCAGCCCGAGCAGGGGGTGGGACTGGCCGAGGACCTGCAGCGCATCATCAATCTCTACGGCGCCGATACCATCGCCGCCGTATTCGTCGAGCCGATCGCCGGATCGACCGGCGTGCTGGTGCCGCCCAAGGGATACCTGGAGCGCCTGCGCAAGCTGTGCGACCAGCACGGCATCCTCCTGGTGTTCGACGAGGTGATCTGCGGCTTCGGGCGCACCGGCAAACCATTCGGCGCGCAGAGCTTCAACGTCACGCCCGACATCGTCACCATGGCCAAGGCGATCACCAATGGCGCGCAGCCGATGGGCGCGGTTGCGGCCAGGCAGTCGATCTACGACACGATGATGGAGACGGCGCCCGAGGGCACGGTCGAGTTCTTCCACGGCTACACCTTCTCGGCGCACCCGGCCGCCTGCGCGGCGGGCCTGGCCGCGCTCGACATCTACGAGCGCGAGCGCCTGTTCGAGCGCGGGGCGCAGATGAGCGCCTATTTCCTCGACAGCCTGTTCGAGCTGGCGGACCTGCCGGTGGTCACCGACATCCGCGGCTACGGCATGCTGGCCGGGATCGACATCGCCCCGGGCGCCAAGCCCGGTGCGCGCGGCCACGAGATCCAGAAGCGCCTGTTCGATGCGGGCCTGCATGTGAAGACCACGGGCGATGCCGCGATCATCGCCCCGGCGTTGATCGCCGAGAGCGCCCATATCGACGAGCTCTGCGAGAAGCTGCGGGGCGTGCTGAAGGGGTATTAGGAGCGACGGGCGGCCAGAGGGATTCGCCCTCGCATTTCCGGCCATCCCCCTTGTTGCGCGGCGCGGAAGCCGACGCGCACGCACGATTCCATCATGTTACGGCGTAACACCGGAACGATTGTTCCGCTGTGCATCTCAACTCAGAGTAGCGCTCCTCAACCGGAGCAGCTAGCATGTTTGCCTTTCTGACACTGTGGAACAGCTACC
>JAREAF010000215.1 GCA_029240475.1 Rhodospirillales bacterium
CTGGAGATCTTCGTGTCCGTCGCCGAGACGGGCAGCATGACCACCGCCGGCCAGTCGCTGGGCATGACCCAGTCTGCCATCTCGCAGCAGATCAAGAATCTCGAAGAGGCGATCGGGGCGTCTCTCATCGACAGAGACCTTCGCCCGCTGCGGCTGACCACGCCGGGCCTGATGCTGCTGCAACGCGCGCAACGCCTCCTCGGCGACGCCAAGGACCTGCAGAGCGCGATCCGCAGCAGCTTCGCGCTCCCGCTGCCGCAGCTTCGCTTCGGGGTGCTCAATTCCATCTCCGGAAGCCTTGCCGCGCCCTTGGTGTTCGCCTTGCTCGATAAGGTCTCGGTCAAGAGCATCTCGGTCTGGTCGGGCCTCGGCATGGATCACCAGCGCGCCCTCCTGAGCCGGGATCTCGACATCGTGATCATCGCCGACCCGCTCTACGAGATCGGCGGACTGGAACGGCACGAGCTGTTCTCAGAGGGTTTCGTGCTCGTGCTTCCCGGATCCTTCGAGGCGCAGCCCCTCACCTTGAAGCACCTGGCCAAGGCCCTCCCCTTCATACGCCACAGCACGCGCTCGCCCATCGGGATGAAGATCGAACAGCATCTGCGCAGGCTGCGTGTGGCGCCGCCGATGTTCATCGAGTTCGATGCGATCGAAGCGATCCTGGGCGCGGTTCACGCAGGGAAAGGCTGGGCAATCACGACGCCGACCTTGCTGCTTCAAGGCATGAGGAGCGGCCACGCGATCCGGATCGAGCCGATGCCCCCGCCGGGCCTGACCAGGACGTTCGCGCTCCTCTCCCGCGAAGGCGAGCTGGGGAAAGTGCCGTTCGAAATGGCGCAGATGGCACGGCGTATCGTGCGACAAGAGCTGCTGCCGCAAATGCTGAAATTTGCGCCGTTCGTGCAGAACCAGTTCCGGATCGCGAGCCCAGTGGACCAGGACAGGGAGTCCTAAGATTCAATAGTAGTTCACGTCGGGCATGCTGCTCTTGCGCCGCTGGATGTAGTCGCAGAGCGCCTCGTCGATGGCCGGGTCGAGCGGCGGGGCCTCGTAGTCCCGCAGCAGCTGCTTCCAGGCCTTGTTCGCGCGCTGGGCGGAATCGAGGCCGCCTTCCGCCTGCCACTGCTCGAAGGAATTGCTGTCGCTCAGGGACGGCCGATAGACCGCCGTCTCGAAGTTCCGCAGCGTGTGCTGCGCGCCGAGGAAATGCGCGCCGGGCCCCACTTCGCGGATCGCCTCGATCGCGAAGGCCTCGTCGGTGAGGTCGATGCCCTCGGCGAAGGCGATGAGATTGCCGCAGAGATCGGCATCGATGATCGTCTTCTCGTAGCCGGTGACGAGGCCGCCCTCGAGCCAGCCGGTTGCATGATTGATGAAGTTGGCACCGGCCAGCACGCTCATCATGAGGCCATAGGTGGCCTCCTGCTCCGCTTGAGCATCCGGCACCTTGGATGAGCTGAGCGCGCCGACGGTGTGGAACGGCACCCCCAGCCGCCGCGCGAGCTGGCCCGCGGCCAGCACCATCTTGCCGCTCTCCGGCGTGCCGAAGGTGGGCGCGCCCGACTGCATCGAGAGGGTGCTCGCAAAGCTGCCCATGAGGCAGGGCGCGCCGGGCCGGATGAGCTGCGTCAAAGCCAAGCCGGCCATGCTCTCGGCCAGGACCTGCGCCAGGGTGCCGGCCACGGTGCAGGGGCTCATCGCGCCGGCCAGCGTCCAGGGCGTCACCGCCACGGCCTGGTTGTTGCGCGCGTAGACCTTGAGCGACCCCGACATGGCGGCGTCCAAAACCAGCGGCGCGTTGGTGTTGCTGACCGCATAGAGCACGCAATTGCGCTCCACGAACTCGGCGCCGAACAGGAGCTTCGCCATCTCAACGGAATCGGTCGCCCGCTCCGCACCTAAGAGAGCGCCGAAGAAGGCACGGTCGCTGAAACGGATATGGGCCAGCAGCATGTCGAGATGCCGCTTGTTCGCCGGCAGATCGACCGGCTCGCACACCACCCCGCCCGAGTGATGCAGATGCGGGATCATCTGGTGGATCTTCACCAGATTGTGGAAATCCTGGATGGTCGCGTAGCGGCGGCCCTCGTCGAGGTTGTGGATGAACGGCGGCCCCCAGGCTGGGCACAGGATCGTGCTGCCCGGGCCGAAACGCACCGTGTTCGCCGGGTTGCGCGCATGCTGCAGGAACTCGGCGGGCGCGGTCGCGGTGACGATCTTCCGGCACATCCCCTTCTCGAAGCGGACCCGCTCGCCCGAGACGTCGGCGCCGGCCTCGCGGAAGGTGTCGAGAATCTCCGGGTCGCCCCGGAACTCCATCCCGATCTCCTGGAGGATGCGGTCGGCATTCTCCTCGATCAGGCAGAGCCCCTCCTCGCTCAGGATCTCGAAATAGCCAATCTTGCGCTGGATGTAGGGCGCGCGCTGCTCGACGCGGTGCAGGCGCGCCGCCTGACGCGCCGCCCGGCCCCGTCGCTGCTTGTGATCGGCCGCGCCCGCCTCTTCCATCCCCATCCCGCCGCACCATCGCTCCGGGCCCGACCGGCCCGGCAGCCGCCTTTCGCAAACCTTACCGCCGATCGGGCGCCCATCCAGTCGCGCCGGCGCAGCATAAGTCCGAATTGCGGACCCTATTAGTTTACCGAACTCCTGGGGGTCGCGGTTGCGCCGTCGCGGACGGCCCCCCTACGCTCCTGGTGCGTTTGGCCTTTCGGGGGCTCACATGGATTCGGCGAAGCTGGCTGCGGCCGCGGAGATCGACTGGTCGACGGAGGCGATCGTCGACCGCCGCAACCGGTTCTATTCCGCCTCCCAGCGCGCCTTCGTCCCATACCGGAAGCCGCTGATCGTCAAGTCCGGCAAGGGCCAGTATCTCTGGGACGAGCAGGGCAAGAAGTATCTCGACCTGCTCGGGATGAATCTGTGCATCAGCGTCGGCCACGCCCATCCGGAGGTCACGCAGGCGATCACCGAGCAGGCCCAGCAGCTCGCCCACTGCACGACCATGTTCTACCACCCCGTCCCCGCTCATTTTGCCGAGGAGCTGGCGGCGACGATGCCGGCCGGCACGGACTGGGTCGTCCATTTCACCAACAGCGGGGCCGAGGCGGCGGACCTGGCCCTCTTGATGGCGCGCAGCTTCACCCGGAACATCGACTTCATCTCTTTGCGTAACAGCTATCACGGCGCGACCTTCGGCGCGCAGTCGATGACCGGGATCAGCGGCTTCCGCCACAACGTCCCCCTCCTCGCCGGGATCATCCACGTCGCCAACCCCGACCAGTATCGCGGCATCCACGGCCCCACGGTCCAGCCCTATCTGGACGAGATCGACCAAGCCATCCAGAGCTCCAGCTCCGGGCGCCTGGCGGGGATCATCATCGAGCCGATCCAAGGCTATGGCGGGATCGTGCCGATGCCGCCGGGATATATGAAAGGCGCCTTCGAGCGCGTGCGCGCCGCAGGGGGCATCTGCATCGCCGACGAGGTCCAAGCCGGCTTCGGGCGCACCGGCTCGCATTTCTGGTCCTTCGAAGGGCACGATGTGGTGCCGGACATCGCCATCATGGCCAAGGGCATCGGCAACGGCGTCCCGCTTGCGGCGGTGGTCGCGCGGCGCGAGGTGGCCGAGGCGCTCGCCGACAAGTTCTATTTCAACACCTACGGCGCCAACCCCATCGCCTGCGCCGCCGGGCGCGCGGTCCTGCGCGTCATCGCGCGCGAAGGGCTGCAGGAGAATGCGCGCCTGGTCGGCGGCCAGATGCTCTCGGTCCTGCAGACGCTGTGGCAGAAGCATGACATCATCGGCGATGTCCGCGGCCGCGGCCTGCTCCTGGCGATCGAGCTGGTGAAGGACCGACGCACCAAGGAGCCGGCGACGGCGGAGACCGCGGCGCTGTTCGAGCTGACCCGGGAGATGGGGCTCGTCATGAGCAAGTCGGGCACCTACCGCAACGTGCTCCGCATCGTGCCGCCGCTCTGCATCCAGAGCGAGGATGTCGACTTCTTCGCCGACGCGATCGAGCGGTGCTTCCGGCAACTGTGAGCTCCCCCGAACCGGCCGGCCCGCACGCCATGAGCAGCCAAAGGGACGAGGCGCGGGTCGTCATCATCGGCGGCGGCGCGATCGGGCTCAGCCTCGCCTACCATCTTGGCAAGCTGGGCATGGGCGACGTGCTGCTGCTCGAGCGCCATCAGCTCACCAGCGGCACCTCCTGGCACGCCGCAGGGATCGTCGGGCCCTTGCGCTGGAGCATGAACCTCACGCGTCTGGCCATCTACGCCACCCAGCTATTCGCGGCGCTGGAGCGCGAGACCGGCCAGGCGACCGGCTATCGGCGCACGGGCGGGCTGTGGCTGGCGCAGACCGAAGCGCGTCTGACCGAGCTGCGCCGGATCGCCGCGATCGGCGAGATGGCGGGTCTGGATGCACGCATCCTCTCCGCCCGCGAGGCGCAGGAGCGGATGCCTCTGCTGCAGGTCGAGGACGTGGCCGGCGCGCTCTGGGTAGGCGAGGACGGCCAGACTAATCCGGTCGATACCTGCATGGCCTATGCCAAGGGCGCGCGGCGGAGCGGCGTGCGCATCCGGGAAGGCTGCGCCGTCGTCCGCATCGAGCGCAAGCACGGGGCCGTGCACGCGGTCGAGACCTCGGACGGAGCCGTCATCCGCTGTCAGGCCGTCGTGAACTGCGCCGGCGTCTGGTCGCGGCGCATCGGCGCGCTCGCGGGCGTGGCGGTTCCCGTCCAGGCCGTCGAGCATATGTATGTCGTCACCGAGCCGGTGCCGGGCCTCCCCGCCCCCACTCCGGTTGTCCGCGACCTCGAGGCCGGCTTCTACGTCAAGGAAGACGCCGGCAAGCTGGTGCTGGGCGGCTTCGAGCCGAACGCGAAATGCTGGGACCCGGCGGAGGATTTCTCCGACCCCGCCTACCAGATCTTCCCGGAGGATTGGGACCAGTTCGAGCCCTTCCTGAAGGCGGGGCTGCACCGCCTGCCCGTGTTGCAGACCACGGGCATCCAGCATTTCATGAACGGGCCAGAGGGGTTCACGCCCGACACGCGGCCAATCATGGGCGAGGCCCCGAACCTGCGGAATTTCTTCGTCGCCGCCGGCTTCAATTCGATCGGCATCGTCTCCTCGGCGGGCGTGGGCAAGGTCATGGCCGAATGGATCCTCGGCGGCGCGCCGCCGATGGATCTCTGGGAGGTGGACATCGCCCGCTTCGGCGAGGGTGAAGCCGGCGCCGCCTTCCTCAAGGAGCGCATCCCCGAAGCGGTCGAGAACCAGTTCGCGATGCACTGGCCGTACAAGCAGCCGAAGACAGGCCGCAATCTCCGCCGCACTCCGCTGCACGAGGCTTTCGCCGCCGCCGGCGCGGTGTTCGGCGCGCCCGCGGGCTGGGAACGGCCGCTCTGGTTCGCCCGGGGATCCGAGGAGGCCACCCTCGCCTACAGCTCCGGCGACCAGCCCTGGGGGCCCTGCGCGGAGCGGGAAGCCGCCGCCGCGCGGGACGGCGTGGCGCTGTTCGAGCTCTCGCCCTTCACCAAGATCCGCATTCACGGGCCGAGCGCCGCGAGGCTCCTGCAGCGCCTGTGCTGCTCGGAGCTGGATGTGGAACAGGGGCGCGCCGTCTACACGCAGATGCTGAATGCGCGCGGCGGCACCGAAGCCGACGTGACGGTCACGCGCCTCTCGGAAGCGGAGTTCCTGGTCGTCAGCGGGGCACCCACGCGCCGGCGCGATCTGGCCTGGATCGGCCGGCATGTTGCCGACGGGGAACAGGTGGTCATCGAGGATGTGACCGAGCGCTACGCCGTCCTGGGCGTCTTCGGACCCAGATCGCGCGCGCTGCTGCAGCGCGTCTCCACCGCCGACCTT
>JAREAF010000216.1 GCA_029240475.1 Rhodospirillales bacterium
CGCCGAGCCGACCACCGCCGCGTCGGCAAAGCGCGCGATCGCGGCCGCCTGCTGCGGCTCGCGAATGCCGAAGCCGACCGCGACCGGGAGCTTGGTCGCGGCCTTCAGCCGCTTCACCGCCGCCTCGACCGCTTCGGTCGATGCCGAGCGCGTCCCCGTGATGCCGGTGATGGAGACGTAATAGAGGAACCCGCTGGCGCGGTTCAGCACCTTCGGCAGCCGCGCAGCGTCGGTCGTCGGGGTCGCGAGGCGGATGAAGTCGATCCCGGCGCGCGTCGCCGGGATGCACAGCTCCTCATCCTCCTCGGGCGGCAGGTCGACGATGATGAGCCCGTCGACGCCGGCGCGCTTGGCGTCGGCGAGGAAGCGCTCGACCCCGTAGGAATAGATCGGGTTGTAATAGCCCATCAGCACGATGGGCGTTTGCTCCTCGCGGCGGCGGAACCCCGCGACCAGCTCCAGCACCTTGGCCAGCGTCATGCCCGATTTCAACGCGCGCAGGCTCGCGGCCTGGATCGCCGGGCCGTCCGCCATCGGGTCGGTGAAGGGCATGCCGAGCTCGATCAGGTCGGCGCCCGCTTCCGGCAGACCTTCGAGGATCGCGCGCGAGGTCGCGAGGTCCGGATCGCCGGCGGTGACGAAGGCGACGAGCCCGGCGCGCTTCTCCGCCGCGAGCTGGGCGAAGCGGCGGCCGATCCGCGTTCCGGTCGCGGCGGCCTCGGCCACGGGAGAGGAAGCGGGGCGCGCGCTCACAGCTTCACGCCCAGCGCGTCGGCGACGGTGAAGATGTCCTTGTCGCCGCGCCCGCAGAGATTCATCACGATGAGCTCGTCCTTGCCCATCTGCGGCGCGAGCTTCTTCACATGGGCCAGCGCATGCGCGGGCTCGAGCGCCGGAATGATCCCTTCGGTGCGCGCGCAGAGCTGGAAGGCGTCCAGCGCCTCCTGGTCCGTCGCCGAGACGTAGGTCACGCGGCCGGTGTCGTTGAGCCAGGCATGCTCCGGCCCGATGCCGGGATAATCCAACCCCGCCGAGATCGAGTGCGCCTCCTGGATCTGGCCGTCGGCGTCCTGGAGCAGATAGGTGCGGTTGCCGTGCAGCACGCCGGGGCGGCCGCCGGCGAGCGAGGCCGCGTGCTGGCCGCTGTCGAGCCCGTGCCCCGCCGCCTCGACGCCGAACATCTTCACGCTTGCGTCGTCGAGGAAGGGATGGAACAGGCCCATGGCGTTCGAGCCGCCGCCGATGCAGGCGACCAGCGCGTCGGGGAGCCGCCCCTCGGCGGCGTGCATCTGCTCGCGCACCTCGTTGCCGATCACCGATTGGAAGTCGCGCACCATGGCGGGGTAGGGATGCGGGCCCGCGACGGTGCCGATGATGTAGAAGGTGTCCTCGACATTGGCCACCCAGTCGCGCAGGGCCTCGTTCATCGCGTCCTTGAGCGTGCGCGAGCCGGAGGTGACGGGCTTGACCTCGGCGCCAAGCAGCTTCATGCGGAACACGTTCGGCTGCTGCCGGGCGATGTCGGTCTCGCCCATATAGATCGTGCAGGGCAGGCCGAAGCGGGCGGCGACCGTGGCGGTGGCGACGCCATGCTGGCCCGCGCCGGTCTCGGCGATGATGCGCCGCTTGCCCATGCGCCGGGCGAGCAGGATCTGGCCGATGCAGTTGTTGATCTTGTGCGCGCCCGTATGGTTCAGCTCGTCGCGCTTGAAATAGACCTTCGCCCCGCCCAGCCGCTCCGTCAGCGCCTCGGCGAAATAGAGCGGGCTCGGCCGGCCGACATAGTAGGTCAGGAAATAGCCCAGCTCGGCCGCGAAGGAGGGGTCGCGCCTGGCCGCCTCATAGGCGCGCTCGACCTCCAGGATCAGCGGCATCAGGGTCTCGGCGACGAAGCGGCCGCCATAGATCCCGAAATGCCCGCGCTCGTCGGGCCCGGAGCGGTAGGTGTTGGGCGCTTGCATGGCGCGGCAAGGTATAGAACCCTTCCCCGCCCGCCGCAACGGGCGGTCCTTAAGGGAAGGGCAGCCGATGAGCCGTTTCACCATCCGGCCGGTCGGGGCGCGCGACCTCGAGGCGCTGACGCGCCTGGCCGAGGATTTCCACGCCGAGGACGGCCATGTGCTGGATGCCGGCGGCCGCCGCGCCCTGGCCGCGATCGCCGGAGGCGAACCACTGGCGCGGGCCTGGCTCTTCGAGCTGGTGGGCCGGGCGGTCGGCTACGGCGTGCTGACGCTCGGCTTCAGCGTCGAATATGGCGGGCGTGACGGTTTCATCGACGACCTCTACCTGGCCCCTGAGGCGCGGGGGCGGGGGTTGGGCCGGCAGGTCATGGAGTTTCTGGAGGCACAGGCACGCGCGCTTGGGGTCCACGCCCTGCATCTGGAGGTCGGGGCCGAGAACGCGCGGGCGCTGGCGCTCTACGACCGCAGCGGCTTCCGCGACACCGGCCGCCGCCTGATGAGCAAGCGGCTGGTTTAGGCGTCCGAAACGCGCGATAGTTCTAATACGGCGCCATTCTCAGGGGGACGTCGCGCCATGGCCAGCCTTTATGATTGGAAGCCCGCGTTCCAGGAGCGGCTCAGGCCCTATGCCGAGCAGCTGCACGAGAACGCCATCACCCCCAACCAGGTCACCTTGGCCGCGCTCGCCCTCGCGGCGTTCGAGGGGGCGCTGCTGCTGACCTGGCCCGGCGCCTGGTTCCCGCTCCTCCTGCTGCCGGTGGTCCTGTTCCTGCGCCTGGCCCTCAACGCCATCGACGGCATGATCGCGCGCGACTATGGCGAGGCGACGAAATCGGGCAAGGTCCTCAACGAGCTGGGCGACGTGCTCGCCGACGGGTTCCTCTATCTGCCGCTGATGGCCGTGCCCGGCGCGCCCGAGACGCTGATCGCGCTCGCGGTGCTCGCCGGCATCGCGACCGAGTTCACGGGCGTGATCTCCGAGGCGATGGGCGGCGAGCGCCGCTATGACGGACCGTTCGGAAAGTCGGAGCGGGCGGTTGCGTTCGGCGCCGCCGGCCTCCTGCTGGCGCTCGGCGCGGATGCGGGCTGGTGGTTCGACCTCTTGATGCTCGTCGTCATCCTGCTCTCCGCCCGCACCGCCTGGAATCGCGCCGCGGCGGCGGTGCGCCCCATCTGATGCCGGATTTCGACCTGCCGCGGCCCGTCCTGCTGACCTTCATCGGCATCGGCGCCGTGCTGATGGCGGCCACGCTGATCGAGATCACGGCGCGCGGGCGTGTGCCCGAGGATATGCGTCCGCGCCTGAAGGCCTGGTGGGGGATGGTGGCGATCTATGGCGCGGCGGCCCTGATCGGCCGCACCGCATCGATCGTGCTGATCGCCTTCACCAGCTTCCTGGCGCTCAAAGAATATCTGACGCTGATCCCGACGCGGCGCGCCGACCGCGCGGTGCTGCTGCTCGCCTATCTGGCGATCCCGCTGCAATTCTATTGGGTGGCGATCGGCTGGTACGGGATGTTCATCATCTTCGTGCCGGTCTACATGCTGCTCCTGTTGCCCGTGCCGATGCTGCTGATCGGCGAGACCGGCGGGTTCCTGAAGGCGATCGGCACCTTGCATTGGGGGCTGATGACCTGCGTCTTCAGCCTCGGCCATGCCGCCTACCTGCTCGTGCTGCCGCCTCTGCCCGGCGCGCCGGCCGGCGGGCCGGGGCTCCTGCTCTTCCTGCTCGTGCTCACCGAAGCCAACGACGTCGCCCAATATGTCTGGGGCAAGATGTTCGGCCGGCGGAAGATCATCCCCAAGGTCTCGCCCAAGAAGACCGTGGAGGGGCTGGTCGGGGGCGTGGTCACCACGGCGGCGCTGGCGATCGCCCTGGCGCCGCTGCTGACCCCCTTCGACTGGCCGCGCGCGCTCGCGGCCGGAATCGGCGTCGGCATCGCGGGCTTCTTCGGCGATATCGCCATCTCGGCGGTCAAGCGCGATCTCGGCATCAAGGACACCGGCGCGCTCTTGCCCGGCCATGGCGGGATGCTCGACCGGCTCGACAGCCTCACCTACACCGCGCCCTTGTTCTTCCATGCCGTCTGGTACGGCTATTACTGAGGCGCCCGCGCCGGCGCGGCTGCTGCGCGAGGCCTTCTTCCTCGGCGTGGTCCGGCCACTGGTCGCGATCGTGCTCGGCGTCAATCTGCGCCATGGCGAGCGGCTGCCGATTGAGGGTCCGGCGATCCTCCTCGCCAACCACAACAGCCATCTCGACACCTTGACCTTGATGGCGCTGCTGCCGCATCGGCTCCTGCCGCGCATCCGGCCCGTGGCCGCGCTCGACTATTTCCTGAAGACGCGCTGGCTCGCCTGGTTCGCGACGCGCGTCATCGGCATCATCCCGCTCGACCGCCGGCCGAAGCCGGGCAGCGATCCCTTGGCCGAGCCGGAGGCGGCGCTCGCCCGCGGCGACATCCTGATCCTCTTCCCCGAGGGCAGCCGCGGCGCGCCCGAGCGGCTGCAGGCCTTCAAGACCGGCATCGCGCATCTCGCCAAGCGGCGGCCCGATGTGCCGGTCGTGCCGGTGTTCCTGCACGGGCTCGGCAAGGCGCTGCCCAAGGACGCGTTCCTCCTGGTGCCGTTCTTCGTCGACGTGTTCGTGGGCGAGCCCGTCGCCTGGACCGGCGACCGCACGGACTTCATGGCGCGGCTGGAGCGCGCGATGCATGCGCTCGCCGAGGAATGCCGCGCGCCGGCATGGGACTAGGCGCGCTCGCCCTCCTCTTCGCCTGGGGCTTCGCCGAGGCGACGGTGTTCTTCCTGGTCGCCGATGTGGCGGTGAGCTGGATCGCGCTCCGGCGCGGGCTCAAACCTGCGCTCATCGGCGCGCTCGCCGCTGCGGGTGGCGCGGTGCTCGGGATCGCGCTCCTCTTTGGCTGGGCCGCGCGCGATCCCGCGGCGGCGCTGGCCCTGGTCGATGCGGTGCCGTTCGTCACAGCGGAGCTCATCGACGAGATGCGCGCCGATCTCGCGGCGCGCGGGCCGGCGGCGGTGCTCGCCGCGGGCTTCACCGGCGTGCCGATCAAGATCGCCGCCGCGCTCGCACCTGGCCTGGGCATGGGGGCGGCGCCGTTCCTGATCGCCGGGGCGGCGCAGCGGATCGGGCGCTTCGCGGCCGTGGCGCTGTTGGCCGCCCTGATCGCACGGCTCCTGCGCAGGCGCTTGAGCGAGCGGGGCTTGCTCGCGCTCTGGGCGGGGTTTTGGGTGCTGTTCTACGCGCTCTATTGGACGGCGCTGGTCTAAAGCCGCGCGGCGGCTTCCAGGAAAGCGCGGATGCGGTCGGGGTTCTTCACGCCGGGCCGGTCCTCGACTCCCGAGGAGACGTCCACCACCGGCGCGCCGGTGATCCGCACCGCTTCGCCGAGCGTCCCCGCGGTGAGCCCGCCCGAGAGCATCCAGGGCAGGGGCCAGCTGCGGCCCGCAAGGATGCGCCAGTCGAAGGGGCGCGCATTGCCGCCCGGCAGCGCGCCGGGCTCTTTCGGCGGCTTGGCGTCGAACAGCAGCCAGTCGGCGACGCCGAGGTAAGGCGCGGCGGCATCGAGGTCCTCCGGCGCGGCGATGCCGATCGCCTTCATGAGTTTGAGGCCGAAGCGCCGCTTGATCGCCTCGATGCGCTCGGGGCTCTCGCGCCCATGCAGCTGCAGCATGGTGAGCGGGACGCGCGACAGCACCGATTGGAGCTCGTCGTCGGTCGGATCGACGAACAGCCCGACGCGCCCGACGCGCTCCGGCACGAGCGACGCAAGCTGCGCGGCCGTCTCTGCGGAAACCGAGCGCGGGGAGGGCGGATAGAAGACGAGCCCGATATGCGCCGCGCCTCCGGCCGCCGCCGCGACCGCCGCGGCCGGGCTGTTGATGCCGCAGATCTTGGCGAGGGTCACGGCGG
>JAREAF010000217.1 GCA_029240475.1 Rhodospirillales bacterium
CCGCAAGGCGCGCGAGCGGGGCCTTGCGGTCAAGCCGTGGGTGAAGACCTCGCTGGCGCCCGGTAGCCAGGTGGTGACCGATTATCTCGCCGCCGCAGGGCTGCAGACGGATCTCGACGCGCTCGGTTTCAGCCTGGTCGGCTATGGCTGCACGACCTGCATCGGCAATTCCGGCCCGCTCAACGACCCAATCGCCGAAGCCGTCGAGGCAGGCGATCTCACGGTCGCGGCGGTGCTCTCCGGCAACCGCAATTTCGAAGGCCGGGTGCATCCGCAGGTGCGCGCAAATTATCTGGCATCGCCGCCACTGGTCGTCGCCTATGCCGTCGCCGGCTCGATCGCGCTCGACCTGACGACCGATCCGATCGGCCTCGACCGCGATGCGAAGCCGGTCTATCTGCGCGATGTCTGGCCCACCAACGCCGAGATCCAGGAGGTGATCGAGCGCGTGGTGACGCCGGAGATGTTCCGCAGCCGCTATGCGAACGTGTTCGAGGGCGACCCGCGCTGGAAGGAGATCAAGACCGCCAGCGGCGAGACCTACAAATGGGACCCGGGCTCGACCTATGTGCAGTACCCGCCCTATTTCGAGGGCATGTCGCGCACGCCCGATCCGGTGCTCGACATCAAGGATGCGCGCCCGCTGGCGATCCTCGCCGATTCCATCACGACCGACCACATCTCCCCGGCCGGCTCCATCAAGAAGGAGAGCCCGGCGGGCCAATACCTGATCGAGCATCAGGTCCGCCCGATCGACTTCAACTCCTACGGCGCGCGGCGCGGCAATCACGAGGTGATGATGCGCGGCACCTTCGCCAACATCCGCATCCGCAACGAGATGGTGCCGGGCGTGGAAGGCGGCGTCACGCGCCATCTCCCCTCGGGCGCGGTGATGCCGATCTACGACGCGGCGATGCGCTACCAGGCCGAAGGCGTGCCGCTGATCGTCGTCGCCGGCAAGGAGTACGGCACCGGCTCCTCGCGCGACTGGGCGGCCAAGGGGACGCGGCTGCTGGGCGTCAAGGCCGTGGTCGCCGAGAGCTTCGAGCGCATCCACCGCTCGAACCTGGTCGGCATGGGCGTGCTGCCGCTGCAGTTCCGCGAGGGCGTCACGCGCAAGACGCTGGCTCTGGACGGCAGCGAGACCTTCGACCTGCTTGGCCTGGCCGACAGCCTGACGGTCGGCCGGCTCTCGCCGCCTTTACCGCAATGTGATTCGGCGGCGTGCGGGGGGCGGTCCATCATCCAAGGATGAACCGGATCTGGATCGCCGCCGCCCTCGCCCTGCTCGGATCGGACGCCGCCCCGATACGCGCCGTCGCGGCCGATGCCGCAGCGCCCGTCGTGGTCGAGCTCTTCACCTCGCAGGGCTGCAGCTCCTGCCCGCCGGCGGACGCGTTCCTCGGCGAGCTGGCGCAGCGCCAGGACGTCATCGCCCTCGCCTTTCATATCGACTACTGGGACTACATCGGCTGGAAGGACCCCTTCGCCAGCCCGGACTTCACCAAGCGGCAGCGCGGTTATGCCGGGGCGCTCGGCCTGCGCAGCGTCTACACCCCGCAGATGGTCATCGACGGCCGCGTCGACGCGGTCGGCTCGCACCGGAACCGCGTCGAGGAGCTGATCCGCAAATCCAGCTATGTCCCCAAGCTGGCCGTGACGCTGGAGCCGGCGGCGGGCAAAGCCAGGCTGAACCTGCCCGAAGCGCGCTTCGAGCGCCCGGCCACGATCTGGCTGGCGATCTACGACCGCGAGGAGCGCACCAAGGTCAAGCGCGGCGAGAATGCCGGCCGCGAGCTCAGCGAATACAACATCGTGCGCGCGCTTCGCAAAATCGGGAGCTGGGATGGCAGCGCGCAGTCGCTCGATCTCGACCTCGCCGACGCGATTGCGGACGGGATGGGCGGCGCCATCCTGATCCAGTCCGAGGGCCAGGGGCCGATCATCGGGGCGCTCGAGATTCCCGCAGCGGCATTGCGCGGGAGCGCCGAATGATGACCCCTCTCGCGCCTCTGGGCGGGCGGGGGGCGAGGCGGACTATCTTACCTCTCCCGCTCGCGGGAGAGGTCGCGAGGACGCGGCAAGCGGCCAAGCGGGTACCTCGCCGTCGAGGATGCGCGCCTGGTCGAGCAGCAGCCAGGCCGTCTCCGTGACCGCTTCGGAATCCCCATTGGCTTTCACCGCCGCGGCCATGCCGCGGATGAGCGGGTGACCGGGATTGATCTCGAGGATGCGCGGCGCGGCGTGCTCGAGCTGGCGATGCTGCCGCAGCAGCCGCTCCAGATGGATGTCGAGATCGTGCTCGTCCGCCACGAGGACCACCGGGCTGTCGGTCAGGCGGCCAGAGCGGCGCACATCCTTGACCGCATCCTTGAGCGCCAGCTTCAGCAGCGCGACCAGGCGGTCGATCCCCGGATCGGAGGCGCCGTCCGCAGCAGGTTTGGCCTCCGCGCCGCCTTCGATCTTGGACAGGTCGGCCGCCCCGCGCGTGACGGATCGGAACGGCTTGCCCTCATGGCTTCCGATCGCCGGCACCCAGAACTCATCGACGGGGTCGGTCAGCAGCAGCACCTCAACGCCCTTGGCGCGGAACGCCTCCAGATGCGGGCTCTTGCGCAAGCTGTCCGCCTCGTCGCCGGACAGCGTGTAGATCGCCTCCTGCCCCGGCTTCATGCGGCCGACATAATCGGCGAGGCTGACCCATCCCTCGCCCGCGGTCGAGCGGAAGCGCGCGAGCTTCAGCAACGCGTCGCGCTGCTCGGCATCCTCGTAGATGCCTTCCTTCAGCACCGCGCCGAAGGCGTCCCAGAACTCAAGGTATGACTCCGGCTGCGACTCCGCCTTCTTGGCGAGCTCGGACATCACGCGCTTGACGATGCCGGCGCGGATCTTCCCCAGCACCGGATTGTTCTGCAGCATCTCGCGGCTGATATTGAGCGGCAGGTCCTCGGAATCGACCACGCCCTTGACGAAGCGCAGGCAGGGCGGCAGCAGCTCCTCGCAATCCTCGGTGATGAAGACGCGCTTCACATAGAGCTTGAGGCGCGGCTTGCGCTCGGGCGTGAAGAGGTCGAAGGGCTTCGCCTTCGGCACGAACAGGAGGCAGCGATATTCGAGCTTGCCCTCGGCGCGCCAGTGCAAGGTGAGCCAGGGCTCGTCCGCCGCATGCGCGACGTGGCGGTAGAATTCGCGATACTGCTCTTCCGTGATCTCCGCTTTCGCGCGCGCCCAGAGCGCCGAAGCCGTGTTGACCGTCTCGCTCTTCTCGCCCTCGGCCAGCACCACCGGCAGCGCGATATGGTCGGAGTAAGTCTTGATGATGCGCCTTAGCCGGTCCGGCTCGAGGAACTCCTTGTCGCCCTTGCGCAGATGCAGGACGACGCGCGTGCCGCGCGCCGCCACCTCCGCTTCGCCGACGGTGAATGAGCCCTGCCCTTCCGATTCCCAGTGCCAGCCGCGCTCGTCGCCCGCCTTGCGGCTGAACACCTCCACACGCTCGGCCACCATGAAGGCGGAATAAAAGCCCACGCCGAACTGGCCGATGAGGCTGACCTGCTTGCTCTTCTCGGCCGGCATCTCCGAGAGGAACCGCGCGGTCCCTGAGCGCGCGATGGTGCCGAGATTCTCGACCAGGTCCTCGCGGTTCATGCCGATGCCGTTGTCGGCGACGGTGACCGTGCCCGCCTTGCGGTCGATCGAGACCACAACCTTGAGATCGGGGTCGTCGGCGATGAGATGGGGTTCGGTCAGCGCCGCATAGCGCAGCCGGTCGCAGGCGTCGGAGGCGTTCGAGATCAATTCCCGGAGGAAGATCTCCTTCTCGCTGTAAAGCGAGTGCGCCACGATGTCCAACAGCCGGCTGACCTCGGCCTGGAACTGCAGCTTCTCCTCGGTCATGGCGGTCGAAGTCCTGGATTGCCGATGGCGACGGGCCGGACGGCCCTCCGGGCGGTATATGAGCAGCTGGTCCCGAAGGCGCAAGCCCACCGCCCGAGCCCCGCAGAAGCTTGCAATCGGGCCGCCGACACCCGATCTTGATCCCATGCCTCCGCCACTGGAAAGGCGGGTGACCGCCGTCCTTGGCCCGACCAACACCGGCAAGACCTTTCTCGCCGTCGAGCGGATGCTGGGCCATTCCAGCGGAATGATCGGCTTTCCGCTCCGGCTGTTGGCCCGCGAGAATTACGATCGGATCGTCGCCCTGAAAGGGGCGCGCGCCGTGGCGCTGGTCACGGGCGAGGAGAAGATCGTGCCCCCTTCGGCGCGGTATTTCGTCTGCACGGTCGAGTCGATGCCGCTCGACCGGCGCGTCTCCTTCCTGGCCATCGACGAGGTCCAGCTGGCCGCGGACCCCGAGCGCGGCCACATCTTCACCGACCGGCTGCTGCACGCCCGCGGGCTCGAGGAGACCATGTTCCTGGGCGCGGACACGATCCGCCCACTGCTGCGCCGGCTGGTCCCGGAGGCGCGCTATGAATCGCGCCCGCGCTTCTCAACCCTCACCTACACCGGCCCGAAGAAGCTGACTCGCCTGCCCCGCCGCAGCGCGGTGGTCGCCTTCTCCGCCGCCGACGTCTACGCCATGGCCGAGCTGATCCGCCGTCAGCGCGGGGGCGCGGCGGTGGTGCTGGGCGCCTTGAGCCCGCGCACCCGCAACGCCCAGGTCGCGATGTATCAGGCCGGCGAGGTCGACTACCTCGTCGCGACCGACGCGATCGGCATGGGCCTGAACATGGATGTCGACCATGTCGCCTTCGCCGAGCTGGCGAAATTCGACGGGCGGCGGCCACGCAGGCTCACCGCCGCCGAGATCGGGCAGATCGCCGGCCGCGCCGGTCGGCACATGAATGACGGCAGTTTCGGCACCACCGCCGATGCCGGCGAGATCGCGCCCGAAACCGTCGAGGGGGTCGAGAACCACCGGTTCGAGGCGCTGACCAACCTCTATTGGCGCAACCGCGACCTGTCCTTCCGCTCGGTCGAGGGGCTGCTGCGCGACCTCGATGCGCGTCCGCCGGACCGCGCGCTCATCCGCATGCGCGATGCCGACGACCACCTCGCGCTGGCGGCGCTCGCGCGCGACCCGGAGATCCTGAAATTGGCGCAAGGGCCCGCCGCGGTCCGCCTGCTCTGGGAGGTCAGCCAGATCCCGGACTTCCGCAAGATCCTCACCGAAGCGCATACACGGCTGCTCGCGCAGGTCTTCCGCCATCTGATGCGCCCGGCCGGCGTGCTGCCGGAGGAGTGGGTGGCGCGACAAGTGGAGCGCCTCAACGACGACCAGGGCGACATCGACACGCTGACCCAGCGCATCTCGCACATCCGCACCTGGACCTACATCGCCCATCGCGGCGACTGGCTGACCGATTCGGGCGGCTGGCAGGACCGCGCCCGCGCGATCGAGGACCGGCTTTCGGACGCGCTGCACGATCGGCTGATGCAGCGCTTCGTGGACCGCCGGCAGGCCGTGCTGCAGCGGCGGCTGAAGGAGGGCGGCCCTCTGCTGGCCGCCGTCACCCGCGAGGACGATGTCGTGGTCGAAGGCCAGTTTGTGGGCCGCCTCGAAGGCTTCCGGTTCGCGCCGGAGGCGGCCGACGCCGAGGCGCGCGCGGTGCTCGCGGCCGCGCGCCGGGCGGTGGCCGAGACGCTGCCCTCGCGCCTGCGCTCGCTCGAGGAGGAGCCCGATTCCGCCTTCGCCTTGAACCGGGACGGCAAGTTGAGCTGGCGCGGCGCCCCCGTGGCGCGGCTGTCCGCAGGTCCATCGGCGCTGCAGCCGAAGATCGAGCCACTGCCGGCGGAATTCTTGGAGGCTGCGGGACGCGAGCAGCTGCGGCTGCGCCTGGAGCGCTTCCTGGCCGCCGAGTTGCGGCGCGATCTCGGCGCTCTGATGCGCCTTGCCGACGGCGTGGAGGAGACCGGAGCCGGGCGAGGTCTGGTGTACCGGCTGCAAGAGTCGCTCGGCACCCTGCGACGCGAGGACGCCGAGGATCTGCTGGGCGCGATCGATCGGACGATGCGCCGCCGGCTGACCAAGCTGGGACTGCGCATCGGGCGCGAGCATCTCTGGGTGTCGGGAGCCCTCAGCCCCGCCGCTGTCCGAACTCGCGCCCTGTTGTGGTCGCTTCAGGCGCAGCAGCCCGCCCCGGACCTGCCGAAGGCCGGGCGCAAGCTCATGCCCGCACAGCCTTTGCTGCCCGCGGATTTCTACCGGGCGATCGGCTACCGGCGCGCGGGCGCCCATGCCTTCCGCGTAGATGCCTATGAAGCGCTCGCGGAGGCCGTTCATGGCCTCGGCCGGCAAGGTCCGTTCGCGGCCACGGCCCAGCTCAAATCCTTGGCCGGCGGAGGGGCGCCGCTGGCCTCTGCTCTGGTCGCGCTGGGCGCCCGCGCCGAGCCGCAGCCGGAGACCGGAGGCATCACGCATTACAGGTTGCGGCCGCGCCCCTTCCCCGACCAGCGGCGGCGCAAGGGCGCCCGGAATCGGCCGGAGTCGCCCTTTGCGGCGCTGAGCGGGCTCTGGAGCGGCCGGTGAGCGCCGAAAGCGACGCTATCCGGCTCGATAAATGGCTTTGGCATGCGCGCTTCGCCAGGACACGGGCGCTGGCGGCCGAGCTCTGCGAGTCGGGCCGGCTGCGGCTTGGCGGCGAGCGCGTTTCAAAGCCTCACCGGCTCGTGCGCGTGGGCGATGTGCTCACCTTCCCGGCGGGCGGGCACATCCGGACTGTGCGCGTGGCCGCTTTAGGGGTTCGCCGGGGGCCGGCCGCGGAGGCGCAGCGGCTTTATGAGGACCTGGCTCCGCCCAGCGCCGAAAGCGCGCTGCCGCGCCGCCATGCGGCGTGGAAGTGACCCATGGCGCTGTTGCCGCTGACGGGCCGGCATGATAGGTCATGCGGCCTCCGCACGAGAGCCGCCGCGCCGACCTTAGCCGCGGCGCATCGTCGCGAGGTTCCGTTGAATCGTGAGGCTGGCCGAGCGATCGGCCGTACGTTTCGTATGTATGTGTATGTTGCTGGCCTGGACCGGCGTGGACGCCGTGGCCGGCCGGTTGGAGAGACGGTGCGATGACCTATGTGGTGACCCAGGCCTGCATCCGCTGCAAGTACATGGATTGCGTGGAAGTTTGTCCGGTGGACTGTTTCTACGAAGGTGAAAACATGCTGGTCATCCACCCGGACGAATGCATCGACTGCGGGGTGTGCGAGCCCGAATGCCCGGTCGATGCCATCGTGCCCGATACCGAGGCCGGAACCGACCGCTGGGTGGAGATGAACCGGAGCTTTGCCGAGCAATGGCCGAACATTACCCGCAAAGGCGTGCCACCGGCTGATGCCGATACGTACAAGGACGTAAAGGATAAGGAAAGTATGCTCAGCCCCAATCCGGGGAAGGGTACGGCCCGCTGAGGGCCCGCTTTTCCTTTGGTCGTACGGCCGCTTTGAGGAGCGTTCGTACCGGAATGGCTGGCATGCGCGCCGGGCGCGGCATTGTGTAAGTTCAAGGATTACGGTACTATTAACGCGTAAGTTTGCCCCGGCGCATGAACGCCGTGGTGGGAACGCGGCCCGCAGTGACGGTCGGCGTTTCGTCCTGGATGGGTGGATAGCCCCGACGCGAGCTCGAAAGGCCGCGGAGGTGGTCCGTTTTGAATCCCGTTTGCGGCCATGCCGCGAAAGGGTCGGAAGATGGCGACGAAGGTGAAAACGAACAAGAAGGCAAGGTCCAAGGCGGCCCAGCGCAAGCGGCCGGCGGAGCGCAACCGCCCCGCCGCCTCGACGGCCCGCACGCGCGGCCCCGCCGGCAAGCGGCCG
>JAREAF010000218.1 GCA_029240475.1 Rhodospirillales bacterium
CCGGAGTAGTGAACGTCCTCTTCAAAACGGTCATCCGTTCCCATCACCGCGATGATCGCCTTGAGCTCAGGGGGTCTGCGGGCGGCGACCTGCAGCGAATTGAAGGCGCCCCAGGACTTCCCCATCATGCCGATCTTGCCTGTGCACCAGGGCTGTCGAGCGATCCAGGCGATCACCTCGAGTGCGTCGTCCTGCTCCTGGAGCAGATACTCGTCATGCAAAATGCCGTCCGAATCTCCGGAGCCCCGCATGTCCACGCGGACGGCGGCGTAGCCATTGGCGGCGAACCAGGGGTGCATGCTCTCGTCGCGCTGTCGCGTGAAGTCGCGCTTGCGATAGGGCAGGTACTCCAGGATTGCGGGCACCGGAGCCGCCTCGGCGGCTTCGGGCCGCCAAATGCGGGCTGCAAGTCGGGATCCGTCCGACAATGGGATCCAGACATTTTCTATTGCCATCACCTTTGGATTCTGAAGTGACCGCTTCTCCGACATGTGCTCAGGTCTCCACCTGTCGCGGCACTCTACGGGGCTGTGAACATTGGAAGTCCACTCCTCGCAGCTGTTCATCCTCCGGCGGCAGAACAGACCATGAAGTGGTCATCAGGGGATGCAAGCAGATGGCCTGTTCAGCCGCTCCGTAGTCTCTTGAAAGAAGGGGTCCCACGCGGACGGTGCCGTACCCCGGAAAACAGGGGACGGCGGAGCCGGCCAGGTGCAACGAAAGCCTTGCGATTGTACGTCTCGGTCGCGAGCGTGCCGGTGCGGGATGTTAGCTCCAGTGGACATTGATCGGGCCACTCAGCGCAGGCAGCGGCAGCGAGGCCGCTTCGGCCTCTACTGCGTGCCGTTCCACAGAGGAGAGACGGCGCCACACCTCGATCGAGATCTCGCCCGCGGATCGACGCCAGACGCCGACGATTTCCCCGCTCACGAGTAACGCGCCGGGCCACACGCGGGTCGTCCATAGGGCAGCGCGCCGCTTGGCGTCCGGCACGAGGAGCTTACGATCGGCCCCCCACAGGAGGTAGTAGGCATCTCCGCTCGGGAGGAGCCGAGCGGGCGCAGCAGGCCCAGATTCGGTTCGAAAGGCTATCTCGTCCTCAGCGAGGATCCAGGCATCGCCAACCAACGTGCGCACTGGCGTCAGTGCACCGGATTTGTCGAGCTCCTCCCAGGCCAAGCGCGCGTCCGCTGGCCGAACCCCGGCCCAGCGCGCGAACGATGATGCCGTCGCCGGCCCGAAGACGTGGAGGTAGCGGCGCACGAGCTCGAGTCGGGCGTGGCGCGGGGCCATACCCGGCGCCGGCACGGCCCAGACGACAGGCTGACGCGCGCCGTCCCAGCGTAGGAGAACCCTGCCCGTCGGCGCGGCGTACTTGAGGCTGTTTGGCTGCACGCCCATCTCGCGGCCAGCCTGGCCGAATGGCATCCGTCTGCCGTTGAGGAATGCGTGCAGGCGGGACGCGGTGTCGTGCGCCCTCGCGCTTCCACGAGCGTCGTCCGGCAGCCGCCCGAGCGAGAACACAGGAAGGTCCTCCGCGGCCACGACGTAGGCGCTGAACCGTGGGCCCCAAAGCTGGACAAGCGAGGGGTCCTCCCAAGTCGTCGGACCAGCGCCCTCCATTCGCGCATGGACCGACAGCAGAGCGGCACGCGGCATAGAATCCTGCAACCCGGCCCAGGCCGCCTGGCGGAGTGACTTTGTCCCCGCCGGCAGACGTTCGTCGAGCGAACCGACCCGCTGCCTGAAACATAGGATTTGCGACCGCAAGAGCTCAAGCCGAGACATGCCACGCGAATGCTCAAAGGTTGTCGATGCAACGCCTTCGCATCAACTCCTGGCGACGATGTCCGCTCGGCCACGCATCGGCCAAAAGTTCACTGCATCGAACCCGGAGATGACCCGATCTGGGCCTGCTGGGGTGGTGCCGCCTGGTCGCGGCCAGGGACGAGCGTCGCCAACGCTAGGGCGATCAGGACGGCAAGCAGACCGCCGAACATCAGATTGGGCCAGGACGGCACTTCACCGAACCTCCAAATGGCGGCAGGTTTAGCCTACGAGCGCGCGCGGGCGGATTTGTGGCGCTGGTCGGACGACAGGGAGGCATCGCCCCCTGCTGGAAGGCGAGGTCCCAGCAGCACCTGGCGAGCGGAATGGCTTTGGAACGCTGGCGAGCCCTGTTCTTGCGGTCGGAACAGGCGATCCGGCCGCCAGCGCGTCGAGCTGTCGCCGCCCGTCCTGCGGCGTTATCCTGTCAGCTCGCATACCGCCCATGGCGAACCCGGCATTTCTGTGGAGAAAAGGGGTCCCAGGCGCAGGGTGCCGTACCCCCGGCAAAATAGGGGTCCCATCAAGAAACCGAGGGTAAGTCGCGGCGATGGCGCAATAAAGTTGCTGTCGGTCGCATGCGGCGGGTTAGCTGGCCGAAGGTTAACCGCCATGCGCAATGGCAACTCCGGCAGCAAAGATCGTGCATTGGGCGGCCGGCACTTCGATCGCGATCTCCTGGCCGGCCTGCCATGAAACGATCCCCGGCAGCTGGATGCGAACATCGGCCTCAATCCCGGGGCAGCGCACATGCAAGAGCGTCGCGCTTCCGAGATGCTCCACCAGCCGGATGCGCCCCGCGAGGTCAGCCTTACCTCCGTTCGATGCGATCAGATGCTCCGGACGCACCCCGATCTCCAATCCGGCCTCGACAGAGGCGGCCGGAGCGAAGCGGTGCTCCGGCTCGATGGGCATGCGCAATTCCGCTCCGCCGGGGAGCCCCACGACCAGGACTCCATCCGCGTATCCCCGCAGCTCCACCGCGATGAAGTTCATCTGCGGGGCGCCGATGAAGGAGCCGACGAATCGATTGACCGGGCGGCGGTAGAGGCTCAAGGGAGGGCCGACCTGCTCGATCCTGCCCTCGCGCATCACGGCGATCCGGTCCGCCAATGTCATCGCTTCGACTTGGTCGTGCGTGACGTGAATCGTGGTGACCTTGAGGCGGCGATGCAACTCTATGAGTTCCGCCCGCATATGCCCGCGGAGCCCCGCGTCGAGATTGGAGAGCGGCTCGTCGAGCAGGAACACCCCGGGCTCACGCGTGATGGCGCGGCCGATCGCAACGCGCTGGCGCTCGCCTCCGGAGAGCTCGCGGGGTTTCCGCTCGAGCAGATGCGAGATTCTCAGGATGTCCGCGGCCCATCGGACCTTCCGATCGATCTCCGCGCGGCTGGCGCGCGCCTGCTCCAGCCCGAAGCTCATGTTGTCGAACGCGGTCATGTGCGGATAGAGCGCGTAGGACTGAAACACCATCGCAACCCCGCGCCGCGCAGGGGGCCAGTGCGTCACGCGCTCGCCGCCGATGACCACATCCCCGCGGTCGGGCTGCGCCAGGCCGGCGACGATACGCAGCAGGGTGGATTTGCCGCAGCCGGATGGGCCGACCACGACCATGAACTCGCCGTCGGCGATCTCCAGGTCGATCCCTACGAGGGCTGGCTGGCGCCCGAAGCTCTTCGCGATCTCCACCAGGGCGACGGAGGACATGGCGCGGCGAGCCTCAGCCCTTGATCGCGCCGGCGGTGAGGCCCGAGACGATGCGGCCCTGGAAGAGGAGGACGATGATCAGCAGCGGAACCGTCACGATCACCGAGGCCGCCATGATGATGCCCCAGGGCAGCTCGTGCTGGGTCGAGCCGCTGATCAGGGCGATGGCGACCGGAACCGTCCGCGCTTCGGCGCTGAGGGTGAAGGTCAGCGCGAACAGGAACTCGTTCCAGGCGATGATGAGGGCAAGCAGGCCGGTGGTGACCAGCGCCGGCGCGATCAGGGGCGCCAAGATCCGCGTCAGCACCGTCAAGCGGCTGGCGCCGTCCAGGATCGCCGCCTCCTCGATCTCGTCCGGCAGCTCGCGCATGAAGGCGGTCAGCACCCAAATCGAGAAAGGCAGGGTCAGGATGAGGTAGGAGAGCATCAGGCTGGGCAAGGTGTCGTAGAGACCGAGCGCCCGGATCAGCTCGAACATCCCCGAGAGAACGGCAACCTGCGGGAACATGGAGATGGTGAGCACGGTGAACAGCACGCCGCGCCGTCCCCGGAACCTGATCCGCCCCAACGCATAGGCCGCGAGCGCGGCCAAGAACAGGGTAGCGGCGACGGTTCCCACCGCGACCATGAAGGAGTTGAGGATGCTCCTGGCGAAGGGCTGTTCGCCGAACACCGCCGCGTAATTGCCGATCGTGGCGGAGCGGGGCAGGACGGAGGGCTCGAACAAGCCGGAGCCGCTCTCCAAGGATGAGATCAGGGCGTAGTAGAAGGGGAAGACCGCATAAAATAGGAATCCTCCGAGGACGAGGAGGAAGCCGCCCCGAGCGAGGAGCCAACGGACGGTCACGTTTCGGACTCCTGGGCGCGGCTGCGCGTCGCCGCCAAATAGAGCACGGTCGCTCCGGTGACCATGACGAACAGCAAGGAGGCGGCCGCCGAGCCGTAGCCGAGATCTTGAAACTCCACCATCTGCTGGCGGGCATAGACGGCGATGGTGGCGGTCGAGCGGCTGTTGCTGGTCAGCACGTAGATCAGATCGAACACCCGGAGCGCGTCGAGGAACCGAAACAACATCGCCGCCGCCAGCGCCGGCGCGATCAGCGGCAGCGTTACTTTGAAGAAGAAGCGCACCGGATGGATCCCGTCGAGACGCGCCGCTTCGTGGCAATGGGTGGGGACGAGCTGAAGGGCGGCGAGGGTGAGCAGCGCCATGAAGGGCGTGGTCTTCCACACATCCACTGCGATCACCGCCGCCATGGCCAGAGCCGGATCGGCCGTCCAGGCGAGCGGCCGCTCGATCGCGCCGACGGCCAGCAGCAGGCGGTTCACGATCCCGAACTGGTCGTGCAGCATCCAGGCCCAGATCTTTGCGGAGACCACGGTCGGGATCGCCCAGGGAAGGATAACCGCGGCCCGCACCAGCGAGCGGCCGCGGAATCCTGCATCGAGCACGAGCGCAAGCAGGATACCGAGCGCGGTTTCCAGAGCGACCGAGACCGTGGCGAAGACCAGCGTGTTTCGCAGCGCCCGCCACCAGTCCGGATCGGTCAGCAGCCAACGATAATTCTCCAGCCGGACGAAGCTAAACGGGCCGCCGGCGAGCTGGGCATCGGTGAGGCTGAACCACACGGTGCGCACCAGCGGCCAGCCGCCGGCGATCGCCAGGGCGAGAAGCGCGGGAGCCAGAAACAGCCAGGCGGCGGTTGCCGGACGGGAGGTCCTGACGGGCGCGCGCAACCCGTTTGGGAGTGCCGCTCTCATCCGCCGCGGCGGCTCAGCCGCTCGAGCCGACGTTGCAGACGCTCCAGCGCCGGCCCGGCTTCCTCTTCCCCGGCGAGAACCGAATGCACGGCCTGCCAGAACTCGGCGCTGACGCGGCTATAGGAGGAGCCCAGCACCGTCGACGGCCTCGCTACGGCGGACTCCAGTATGGGCTCCAATTCCGCGAAAAGTGGGTTTGCGGCGACGATCTGGGGGTCGCGATAGAGCTCCTGCCGCGTCGGATTGAACGAGCCTTCGATTGCGCGCCGCTTCTGCTCGGCTGCGCTGGTCAGATAGAGCGCCAGAGAGGCCGCCACCTCCGGATGGCGGGAGTAGCGCGAAACCGCGAGCTGCCAGCCGCCAAGCGCGGCGCTGGAACGGCCCTCCTCGGAGGCCGGCAAGGGTGCGATCCCGACCTTTCCGCGGACGGCGCTGTCGGCGCTCTGCGCCAGCGACCATGCATATGGCCAGTTGCGCATGAACACCGCGTTTCCGGACTGGAACACGCCGCGCGCATCCTCCTCGGCATAGTTGAGGACGCCGGACGGCGTGATGATTCCGACCCATTTGGCGGCCAGATCAAGGGC
>JAREAF010000219.1 GCA_029240475.1 Rhodospirillales bacterium
TGCGGATCAGGATGGGCTGGCCGGAGGCGTCGGCGATCTGGATCCAGCTGGTCAGCCTTGCATGCAGCACCACTTTGCCCGATCCGGTCGCGGGAGCGGCGCTTTCGACGGCGGACGGCTCCGCCGGCGCCGGAGCGGCCGCAACCTGCGGCGCCTCCGGAATGGCCGGCGCGGCGGGGAGCTCTTCGGAGGATGCGGAGGCGTCCTCCCGTTGTGGGATCTCATCCTCCTCGGTGCTGCCGACCGCGACTTCCTGCTCGGCCGCCTCCCCGGAAGACGCTTCGCTCGCCTCCCCCGAACCGTCGGCCAAGGCGGGAGCCGCCGCGGGAATTGCCATCAGGTCCGCCGAGGCGCCCTCGGGGGCTCCGGCTGGGGTGCTGCTTTGGGCCGCCGGGGCAGCAACGGCCGGGGTGGACTGCGGAGCGGGCGAAGATGAGCCGGAAGCGGCCGGTTCGGCAGCCGTGACGCCGGCCGCGGGCGCCGGGGCCGGGCTGCTTTCCGCCGGGGCGGGCGACTGCGCCGGGGCGCTCGGGCTTCCGGCCAGCTCGACCGGCGGCTCCGCCGATCCCACGATGGACTTCACGCTCTCGGACAGCCGGGGGATGAAGCCCACGCCGTCCGCGTCCCGGCTGGTGATCGCATACCAGCCGCCATAGCCAATGACCAGCAAGAGCAGGGAGACGATGATGATCGCTCCGCCCGGAACCTTGCCCTCCGGAACCGGTTCGGGGAAGGCGAGGTGCGTGCGGTGGTCCAGCCCCTCGACCTCGCCCTTGAAGCGGCGAACGATCTCGGCGGCGTCCAGTCCCAGATACTCGGCATAGGAGCGCACGAAGCCCACGGCATAGGTGGGGCCGGGCAGCTCGCGGAACCGGCCGTTCTCGATGGCCTGGAGATAAGCCAGGCGGATTCGCAGGTTGGACGAGACGTCGCGCAGGCTCTGCCCGTAGCGCTCGCGTGTCTGCTTCAGAAGCTGGGCGATGCCGTCGCGGATCTCCTCGATCGGCTCCGGCCGGCTCGCCTCCGATTGGCCGGCGTCCCCGACCACTTTGAACAAGCGACGCTTCAGCTCAGACATGTGCCGTCCCGCTCTGGATCACGTTCAGCACGAGCCGCTGCGCCGGCCCGCGCGCCCACGAGAACAATCTCGAAATCGACAATTTCACGAGGCTTGCGCGAAAATCTCCCCCACCCCCTTTCTACCAAGCGGGCCCGCCCGGCGGCAACACGCAGCTTCCAAAACCGCGGAAGGGCTGGGCTTCCCTGGCGCTATACGGCCACCTCATGGTCCCGGGCGTAGCTCTGCAGCCGCTGCCTCAGGCTCGGCTCGGGCGCATCCAGGCGCGAGCGCAGGAAGGCCCCGGCCGAGCCCAGATCGAGGCTGCGCGCCATGGCCCGCACCGGGCCGATTGCCGGAGGCGCCATGGAAAGATTGCGAAAGCCCAGCGCCGCCAGCGCCATGGCTTCGAGCGGCTGGCCGGCCATCTCGCCGCAGACTGCTGCGGAGACTCCCGCCGACTCGGCGGCATCCGCGATCCCGGCCAGGATCTTCAGCATGGCCGGGGAAAGCATGTCGTATCGGTGTGCGAGCCTTGGATTGCCCCGGTCGGAGGCGAACAGGAATTGCTGCAGGTCGTTGGTGCCGACCGACAGGAAATCCACCCTCCGCAGCAAGGCGGGCAGCTGCCAGAGCAGCGCCGGCACCTCCAGCATCACGCCGATGGACAGCCGCTCCGGAAGGGGCTCCTGGCGCTGGGCGGCCCGCTCCAGCTCCAGATCCAGGACCGAGCGGGCGCGCTCGAATTCGCTCACCTGCGCGATCAGCGGGAACATCAGCGAGAGCGGCCGGCCGGCGGCGGCCCGGATCATCGCCCGGAGCTGCTGGCGCAAGAGCGCCGGCCGGTCGAGCCCGATGCGGATGGCGCGCCAGCCCATGGCCGGGTTCTCGTCGCCCTCCTCGTGCCAGTAAGGCAGCGCCTTGTCGCCGCCGACATCGAGCGTGCGGAACGTGACCGGGCAGCCGTCGGCCTGGTCCAGGACGCGCCGGTAGATCTCCGCCTGGCTGCTCACATCGGGAAAGCTGGAGCGGACCATGAAGGGGATCTCGGTGCGGTAAAGGCCGACCCCGTCCGCGCCGGTCTCGGCCAGCTGGCGGAGATCGATCAGCAGCCCGGCATTGATGTTGAGGGAGAGGCGCACGCCGTCCCGCGTCACCGGCGGCAGGTCGCGGGTGAGCGCGAAGGCGCGGCGCTTGCGGTCGCGGTCGGACAAGGTCTCCTGATAGGCGGCGAGGATGTCCTCGCGGGGCCTGAGGAAGACCTGCTCGTTGTCCGCGTCGAGGATCAGGGAGTCGCCCGCCTCCACCCTGATCAGGGCGTTGGCCACCCGCCCCAGCACCGGGATGCCGAGCGCCCGTGCGACGATGGAGACATGCGCCGTCGGGCTGCCCTCCTCCAGCACCAGGCCCTTGATCCGGCGGCGGCCATAATCAAGCAGTTCGGCGGGCCCCAGGCTGCGCGCGACGAGGATCGCGCCCTCGGGCGCGCGCTGGCGCCTGGGCCGCTCTTCCGTCGCGGTCAGATGCTCGATCAGGCGGTTGGCGAGATCGTCGAGATCGGACAGCCGCTCACGCAGGTAAGGATCGGTCGCCTGCGACAGGCGCGCGCGGGTGTCGTCCTTCACCTTCTGCACCGCCGCTTCCGCGGTGAGGCCGCTGCGGATCGCCTCGGCGATGCGCGTGATCCAGCCGCGGTCCTGCGCGAACATCCGGTAGGTCTCGAGGATGTCCCGCTCCTCGCCTTGCGCGAGATCGGCCGAGGCGATGAGATCGTCCAGCGCGTCCTGCATGCCGAGCACCGCCTGGCGAAGCCGGTCGAGCTCGGCCTCGGGGTCCTCGGCGACGATGCGCGTCAGCACCACGCCGGGCTCGTGCAGCACGGCCACCCCGATGGCGATGCCGGGATTGAGCGCCAGCCCTTCGAGGCGGATCGGCAACAGACCGGTTCCCTCGCTCGGCCGCCGCTCCTCGGGGCTGACCAGCTCGCCGCTCGCCACCAGCTCGGCCAGCACCATGACGATGGTCTGCAGCGCCTCGACATCGTCTTCGGTGTAGTTGCGCCGCGTGCGGTTCTGGACCACGAGAACGCCGAGCACGCGCCCGCCCCGCAAGATCGGCACGCCCATGAGGGAGTGATAGATCTCCTCGCCCGTCTCGGGCCGGTAGGCGAAGTTCGGATGGGATTGCGCATCGGCCAGCGCCAGAGGACGGGCATGGGCGGCGATGTCGCCGACCAGGCCCTCGCCGACGCGCAGCCGCGTCTTGTGGATCGCCTCGCGCCTGAGGCCGTGCGTGGCGAACAGCTCCAGCACCTCGCCCGCGCGCATCACATACACCGAGCAGACCTCGGCCACCATGTCGGCGGCGATGAGCGAGACCGTCTGCTGCAGCCGCTGCTCGGCCGGAAGGTCGGCGGCCATGATGTCGCGCAGCCGGCGCAACAAGCGGCGGAACGGGGTAAGGCCGCCGGGCTGCTCGCGCATCTGCTCTAGCCTCCGGCCGCGGCCTGGCGCTCCAGGCTCGTCAGCGCCTGCTCGATAAGCTCCTCGATGATCTCGCGGGTGCTCTGCTCGCGCGTGACCATCCCGACGCTCTGTCCGGCCATGACCGAGCCATGCTCGACATCGCCTTCGATCACCGCGCGGCGGAGCGCGCCGGCCCAGAAATGCTCGATCTCGAGTTGGGCCGATTTCTGGTCGAGCTCGCCAGTGGTGAAGCGCTGGATCACCTCGCGCTGGAAGTCGAGGAAGCGGCGCGTGCCCTCATTGGCGAGCGCGCGCACCGGGATCACCGAAAAGCGCGGATCGAGCTGCATGGAGGGAACCGCGTCGCGGGCCGCGGCGCGGACGAAGGCCTGCTTGAACTTGGGGTGCGCGATGGATTCGGTCGCGCAGACGAAGCGCGTGCCGAGCTGGCAGCCCGATGCGCCCATCTCGAGGAAGGCGAGGATCGCCTCGCCGCGGCCGAGCCCGCCCGCCACGAAGATGGGCACCTCCGTCAGATGCGGCAGGATCTCCTGCGCCAGCACGCTGGTCGAGACCGGACCGATATGGCCGCCCGCCTCCATGCCCTCGATGACGATCGCCTCGGCGCCCGAGCGCACCAGCTTGCGGGCAACCGCCAGCGCGGGCGCGAAGCAGACGAGCCGCGCACCGCCTGCGCGCACGCGCGCCATGGCCGGGCCGGGCGGGAGCCCGCCCGCCAGCACCACATGTCCGACCTTGTGATCGAGGCAGACCTCGACGAGCTCCAGAAGCTGGGGATGCAGCGTGATCAGATTGACCCCGAACGGCGCCGAGCTGAGCTTGGCCGTGGCGGCGATCTCCTCCGAGAGCCGCGCGGGCGTCATCGAGCCCGAGGCGATGACGCCGAACCCCCCGGCATTGGAGATGGCGGCCACGAGGTTGCGCTCGGAAACCCAGGTCATGGCGCCGCCCAGGATGGCGGCTTCGGTGCCGAGGAACTCGCGGCCGCGCCGCCACAGGCGGTCCAGTTGGGCCCGGGCGGCCGCGCGTGTCACGCCGCGTCGAGCCCGTAGGCGGTATGAAGCGCCCGCAGCGCCAGCTCGGTATATTCCTCGGAGATGAGCACGCTGACCTTGATCTCGGAGGTGGAGATCACCTGGATGTTGATCCCCTTCTCGGCCAGCGCCCGGAACATGCGCTGGGCGACGCCCGCATGGCTGCGCATGCCGACGCCGATCACCGACACCTTCACCACCGTCGCGTCGGAGATGAGATCGGCATAGCCCAGCTTCTGGCGCTGGTCGGTGAGCAGCTTGACCGCGCGCGCGAGATCCGCCCGGCCGACCGTGAAGGTGAGATCCGTGGTCTGCTCGGGCCCCGAGGACACGTTCTGCACGATCATGTCGACATTCACGGCCGCGTCCGCCAGCGGGCCGAAGATGGCGGCGGCGACGCCCGGCCGGTCGGGGACGCGGACCAGCGTGATCTTGGCTTCGTCGCGGCTATAGGCGATGCCGCTCACCATTTCCTTTTCCACGATCTCGTCCTCGTCAGTGACCAGGGTGCCGGGCTTGTCCTCAAAGCTGGAGAGCACCTGCACCCGCACGCGGTGCTTCATGGCCAGCTCGACCGAGCGGGTCTGCAGGACCTTGGCGCCCTGCGAGGCCATCTCCAGCATCTCCTCATAGGTGATCTTATCGAGCTTGCGCGCCTTCGCAACGATCCGCGGATCGGTGGTGTAGACCCCGTCCACATCGGTGAAGATGTCGCAGCGATCGGCCTCGAGCGCGGCGGCGAGCGCCACCGCGGAGGTGTCCGAGCCGCCCCGGCCGAGCGTCGTCACCCGCCCGTCCGGCCCGACGCCTTGGAACCCGGCCACGACCGCCACCTGCTTCTGGCCGAAGCGGCGGATCATCTCGCCGCAGTCGATCGCCTCGATGCGCGCCTTGCCATTGACGCCATCGGTGCGGACCGGGATCTGCCAGCCGAGCCAGGAGCGCGCGCTGACGCCGAGCTCCTGCAGCGCGATGGCCAGCAGCCCGACGGTCACCTGCTCGCCCGAGGCGACGACGACGTCGTACTCGCGGGCGTCGTGCAGGCGCGCGGCCTCGTTGGTCCAGGCGACGAGCTGGTTGGTGGTCCCCGCCATGGCGGAGACCACGACGGCGACCTCATGGCCCTGATCGACCTCGCGCTTGACCCGCTCGGCCACGGCTTTGATCCGGGGCACGTCGGCAACGGAGGTGCCGCCGAATTTCATCACGATGCGGGCCATGGCTGTCCTTCGTCTGGCGAGAGCGCCGGCCGCCGGGAGGGGCGCGGGCC
>JAREAF010000220.1 GCA_029240475.1 Rhodospirillales bacterium
CCCGACCTCGCCCACATGCGTGAAGCGGGTGCCGAGCCGCTCCAGCACCGGCCGGGCGCGGTCGAGCGCGGCGTCCGAGCCGCCGGCCATGATGGTGAGGCGCGCCTCGCGCGCGGCGGGCTCCCCGCCCGAGACCGGCGCGTCCACATAGTCGATGCCTGCGGGGGCCAAGCGGGCGGCGAAGTCGCGCGTCGCGGTCACCGCCGTCGTGCCCATGTCGATGACCAGCGAGCCTGAGGCAAGTCCCTCAGCCGCGCCGTCGTCGCCGAACAGCGCGCCCTCCACCGCCGCCGTGTCCGTCACCATCAGGATGAGCGGGTCGGCGCCGCGCGCGGCCTCTGCGGGCGTGCCGGCGACGGAAATGTCCGGAGCCACGAGCGCTTCAGCCTTAGCCCGGGTGCGATTGTGAATGACGAGCTCGGCCCCTGCGGCGGCGAGATGGCCGATCATCCACCGGCCCATCACGCCGGTGCCGATGAAGCCGATGCGCCGTCCGGCCAGCGGCTTCATGGCGACCCTCTGCTACAGGCGCATGTAATGGGCGCGGGCGCCCCGCTCGATGGCCGCCGCGACCAGCCGGTCGATCTCGAGCCGATGCCGGATCAGCTCCAGCATGCGCAGCTCCTCCTGGCTGGCCCGCGGGTCGCTCGCCACCACGTCGCAGGCGAGCGCGTACGCCATCTCGCGCAATTTCTCGGGCAGCGCGGTCTTGATGAGATCGAGCGCCTTCTCGAGCCCGTCCTCGTCGTCGAGCAGCTCGGCGCAGGCGGCGGCGGTCTGCGGCAGCAGCTTGCGGTCGTAGTCCCTGAATACGGGCAGATGGCTGATGGTGTCGCCCATGGTCGCCAGCTCGGCGTCGGTCATGTTGCGATCGGAGGCCGAGCAGAGGACCATGGTGTAGATCAATGCGGCGTGATGGCTGATCATGATCCAGATGTCAGAAGACAGAAGTCAGAAGTCAGATGAGAACGCGACGAAAGATAGACATACTGCACCGGGGCTGTCACCTCCCCCGTCCTCGTCCTCACGTCCGACTTTTGTCGTCTGACTTCTGTCTTCTGACTTCTGACATCTGAATGTCCCTCCTCAACACTGTCCTTCCGGTCTTCGCGATCATCCTGGCGGGGTATCTGGCGGCGCGATACGGGCTGCTGGGCGCAGCCAGCTCGGAGGCGCTCAACGCCTTTGTGTACGCCGTGGCGCTGCCGCCGCTGATGTTCCTTTCCATGGCCAAGGTCACGCTGGACGAGATCCTCAACTGGCCCTTCATCGCCGCCTATTCGGCCGGCATGCTGATCGTGTTCGTCCTGGCCGTGGCGGTCGCGCGCGTGCTGTTCCCGAACCGCATGGCCGCCCTGGCGCTGCACGGCTACGGCGCGATCTTCGGCAATTCGGGCTATATGGGCATCCCCCTGTTCCTCGCCGCCTTCGGGGCGGAGGGAGCACTGCCGGCGGCCATTGTCACGGTGCTGCAGACCGCGCTCGTGACCGCGATCGTGATTCTGCTGGTCGAGATGGACCTGCAGGCCGAGGCCGGCCCTCTGCACGCGCTGCTCGACGCGACGGCCGGGCTCTTCAAGAACCCGCTGGTGATGGCGCCCGCGGCGGGCATCCTCGTCTCGGCCATCGAGCTCGAGATCCCGAGACCGATCGAGAGCTTCTTCTCGATCCTGGGCGACGCGGCGGGGCCGTGCGCCCTGTTCGCGCTCGGGCTCTTCCTCTACGGCAAGCCGCTCAAGGCCGGCATCGCCGAGGTCGGCTGGATGACGTTATGCAAGCTCATCCTGCAGCCGCTCGTGACCTGGATCATCGCCGTGCCCGTGATGGGGCTGCCGCCCTTCTGGGCGCATGCGGCGGTGATCCTCGCCGCTCTGCCCACGGGCGCGACGGTGTTCGTGATCGCGCAGCGCTACGGAATCTATGTGCAGCGCTCCTCGGCGCTGATCCTGGTCTCGACCGTGCTGTCGCTGGCGACGCTCTCCGCGCTGTTCCTCGTGCTCGGCTTCGAGTAGTCAGAAGGCAGATGTCAGATAGTGGACTCTACTGACTTCCGTCTTCTGACTTCTGACTTCGTGTCAGGGCCTCTCGCACGAGCTTCACAGTCTCCCGCACCCCGTAGAGCGCGATGAAGGAGCCGAACCGCGGCCCTTGCGCCTGCCCCAGCAGCACCTCGTAAAGCGCGCTGAACCAGGCCTTCAGCTCCGGGAAGGGGTGACGCTTGCCGATCTCGTAGACCTCGGTCTGGATCGTCTCGGCGTCGGCGCCGGGCGGCAGCGCCTCCAGCGCGCGCACGAGGTCCTCGAGCGCGGCGCGCTCGAGCTCGGTGGGCGCGCGGTAGCGCTTCGCGGGCTTGATGAAGTCCTGGTAGTAGCGGATGGCATGCCGGACCAGCCGGTCGAGCATGGGCGCGCGGCTTGGCGTCGCCTCGGGCTGGTAGCGGCTGATGAAACCCCACAGCACCGACGGCTCCTCGGCATTCGCCACCGCCGCGAGATTGAGCAGGATGCCATAGCTGAACGGCGTCTCCGGCTGCGGCGGACGCCCGTCATGGATGTGCCAGACCGGGTTCTCCAGCTTCCGCGCCGGCTCCTCGGCGGGGAACTTGCGCAGGAAGTCGAGATAGTCGTCGACCGCGCGCGGGATCACGTCGAAATAGAGCCGCTTGGCCGCGCGCGGCTTCTGATACATGAACAGTGAGAGGCTTTCGGATGGCGCATAGCGCAGCCATTCCTCGACAGAGAGGCCGTTGCCCTTCGACTTCGAGATCTTCTGCCCCTCCTCGTCGAGGACGAGCTCGTAATTGAATCCCTCCGGCGGGCGCCCGCCGAGTATCGTGCAGATGCGGCTGCCGAGCTTGACCGAATCGATCAGGTCCTTGCCCGACATCTCGTAATCGACCTGAAGCGCGTACCAGCGCATCGCCCAGTCGACGCGCCATTGCAGCTTGCAGCGGCCCCCCGTGACCGGCGTCTCGAAGAGCTGCCCGTCCTCGTCGCGGAAGACGATGCTGCCGCTCTCAGGCTTCACCTCGACGGCGGGGGCCTGCAGCACGCGGCCCGTGCGCGGGCTGACGGGCAGGAACGGGCAGTAGCTGCGCCGCCGCTCCTCGCGCAACGAGGGCAACATCACCGCCATGATCTCGTCATAGCGCTCGAGGACGCGCAGGAGCGCCGGATCGAAGCGTCCGGACATGTACCAATCGGTCGAGCTCTGGAACTCGTATTCGAAGCCGAGATCGTCGAGGAATTTGCGGAGCTGCGCGTTGTTGTGGTGGCCGAAGCTCTCATGGCAGCCGAAGGGATCGGGGATGCGCGTCAGCGGCAGGCCGCCATGCTCGATCCCGTCGGCCCCCACGATGCCCAGATACTTCCGCAGCATCTCCTGGTTCGGCACGTTGTCCGGAACCTTGCGCAGCCCGTCCATGTCGTCGGAGAAGGCGAAGAGCCGGCTCGGCACGTCCGACAGGCGGCGGAAAGCCTGGCGCACCATGGTGGTGCGCACGACCTCGCCGAAGGTGCCGATATGCGGCAGGCCGGAGGGGCCGTATCCCGTCTCGAACAGGACATAGCCCTTCTCCGGCGCCTTGTCGCCGATGCGCTCGACGAGCTTGCGGGCTTCCTCGAAGGGCCAGGCGCGCGCCGCCTCCGCCAGTTCCCGCTCGCTCGCCATCGCCGAAGTCCCCGCTCCGAAAAAGGAGCGTGAAGCTAGGGAAGCGGGGCCGCGCCTGTCAATCGGCCCAGCCCATGCGATGCCCGCCCCAGCCCCATGGACCACCGCCCCAGCGGTGCATCCAGGGGCCGCGGCGCCGCTCCTCCATCAGCTCCCTAAGCTCCGTGCGCTGCTCGGGCGTGAGCGAGGCGAGGAAGGGCAGCATGGTGTCGAGCGCCTCGGTCATGGCCTGCATCCGGTCACGGGTGACCTGTTCCACCCGCGCGACGATCGCGGCGCGGTCGGGATTGGGCTGCAGGGCCATGTCGACGATCTCGCGCCGCATCTCGCGATGCTGCTCCCAACGCCCGAACCCCCTGCTCTTCAGCCCCTCCATGGCCTGGCGGAATTGCTGGCGCTGCGGATCGGTCAGTTCAAGCCGGTCGGCGACCATCTCGAACCGCGCATCGGGGTCTCGCCACATCGCCATCGCGCCGCGCGTCCAGAAGAAGCCCGCGACCAGGAAAAGGTTCAAGGCCAGCGACACCGCGAGCAGAACCCAAGGCAGCCAAGTTCTCACAGCAAAGTCTCCATCAGGTCGGTTTCAGGTAGCAGGCCGAGCTCCGCCGCCAGGTCCGTTCCCGCATCGGCCGACAGCAGCTCCGAGCCGGCCCGCCCCATCTCGAACCCGCCGAGCGCGACCACGACCACCGCCGCGGCTGCGGCGGCAACCAACCGCCAGCTCGGCCGGGCCGGAACGATGAGTGCGGCCGCACGGGTCTCGGCCCGCTTGGGCCACGGCGCGGAAAGATTCCTCGAACGGGCCGCCGAGACGGCGAGGTCGAGGAGCGCGGGATCGCCCGCGAGCCTCGCCTCGACCGCCTCGCGCTCCGCCCCCTCCAGCCGCCCGTCGATCCAGGCGGCAAGGAGTAATTCGTCCGCCTCCCCCTCGAGCGGGGAGGATGTCGGCGCCGACCCCTGCGCATCCGCAAATCGCCGCCACAGCTGCTTGTCGTTGTCGGAGCCAATCATCGGAACTCAAGCCTCGTCTTGGGATACGAGCGGCGCGGCCGGCGCATCCCCGCCGAAATGGGCGCGCAGGCGCAGCATCGCTTTGTGGTGGGTGGAGCGGATCGTCTGCGGATCGACCCGCAGGAAGGAGGCCGCCTCGGCGACCTCCATCTCGCGGTCATAGAGCAGCGTCAGCACCAGCTTCTGGCGCGCCGTCAGCAGGCCATCGGGGATTCGGATGCGGTCGGCCGGCTCGATGGCGGGCACGGACAGCCGATGCTCCGGAACGCTCTCGATGGGATCGGCCGGGCGCTTGCGCCGCAGATGGTCGATCGCCGCGCTGGTGGCGAGCACGGTGAGGAAGGTGGAGAGCGAGGCGCGCTCGGGATCGTAGCCGGCAAGCGGGCGGTCCCGCCGGCAGAGCCGGGCGAACACCTCCTGCGCCACATCCTCGGCCTCGGCCGCGGCGCCGGCGGGCGCGAGGCGCCGAAGCACCGCCGCATAGATGATCGGGCCGGCCCGGCGGACGAAGCGGTCCCACGCCCACTTGTCCCCCGCTTGGAGGCGCGCCAGATCGACCGCACGCTCCAGCGGCGGCGCGCCTTGCTGAGAGGGCCCCTGCGGATCGCCCATCGTGCAAACTTATACGAGGGCGGCCTCGCCACCATCCCTTCTTGCCCGACCGACGGCTATACTCGTCCGGTCATGACCCTCCCCGCCCCAGCGTCTCAGCGCATCGCGCCGCCGACCGCGCCGGTGCTGGTCGCACGCCTGACCGAGGCGCTGTGGCTAACGCCAGACGGCGAGATTGACCGCGTGCGGCCCGAGGAGGCGGCGCGGCGGGTCGCCGCGCGCGCGCCGCTGCTGGTCCATATGCCGGCGACGGCACGCCGGCTCGGGCGCGGCCCGTTCGTCGCCTATGACCTTTTGGAGCTGTTCGCCTTCGTGCATCCGGCGCGCTTCTGCCTGCCGACCCCGCGCGGGGTGATCCAGGCCGTTGGACTGCCGGCCCCCGCCGACGCCGAGGGCGAGGTGCTGGGCCTCCTGCAGGCGACGCAACGCCTGCTCGCCGCGCTTGGCGATCCCGCGCGCCGCCCGGACGCGGACATCGCCCGCATCGCCTGGACCATGACCCGCGCCGGCTGGAGCTGGGGCCCGGCCGTGCTCGCGGCGCTCGGCCGCAGCCCGAGCGAGATGCCCGCCAGCCAAGGCGGCGCCGGGCTG
>JAREAF010000221.1 GCA_029240475.1 Rhodospirillales bacterium
CCAGACTGCGCCCTGGATTCAGCCGGGCTGGAATGGCCCGATTGTCCTTGAGATCATGAACAACGGCCCACTGACGATCGAACTGACGCCGGTTGCGGACCGGCCTTGCCAGCTTTCTTTTCTGCGGCTCTCTACGCCGTTGCCCGAAGGTCTGGAATACGGAAGCCGGCCAGGTGATCGCTACCAGGGACAAAAGCACCCGCTCGTTCACGGTCAGTAGCGCTCGGCTAGGTCCGCTACCCCCCTCGGCCAGTAGAGCCGCGCGCCCGGCGGGCGCACCATGCGTCCATGCCCGACGTCTGGTCGATGGTCGCCGAGCTCGACCCGGCCGCGCAGGAGCGCCTGGCCGCGGTTCTGGAGACGCGCGGCGCCGACCCGCAGCAGCAGGCGATGCGTCGGGCATTCCTGGGGGACATCCGCTTTCCCGCCCGGGCGCGCGTGCTCGAGGTCGGCTGCGGCACCGGCGTCATGAGCCGCGTGCTCGCCCGCTGGCCGGAGCTGGGCTCGGTGGTGGGCGTCGATCCCGCCCGCTCGCTTCTGTGCAAGGCGCGCGAGCTGGCGGCGGGCCTCCCCAACCTCTCCTTCCAGGAGGCCGACGGCCGCTCGCTGCCCTTCGACGACGAGAGCTTCGACGCCGTGATCTTCGATTCGACCCTCAGCCACGTGCCCGCGCCCGAGCAGGCGCTCAGGCAAGCCGCGCGCGTGCTCAGGCCCCTCGGCTGGCTCGGCGTCTTCGACGGCGACTACGCCACCACCACGGTGGCGATCGGCGAGCATGACCCGTTGCAGGCCTGCGCCGATGCGATGATGGCCGGATCGGTCAATGACCGCTGGGTCGCCCGCCGCCTGCCCGCGCTCGCCCGCAGCTGCCGGCTCCAGGTCGTCGCCTTCCGCAGCCACGGCTTCGTCGATGCGGCCGAGCCGACCTACATGCTGACCATCATCGACCGCGGCGCCGACATCCTGGCGCAACTGGGTCGGATCGGCCCGGAGCTGGCCTCGGCGCTCAAGGCCGAGGGTCGCCGCCGCGCCGAGGCGGGCGCCTTCTACGGGCAGATCGCCTACGCCCACCTCGTCGCCCGCAAGCCGGGGTGAGGAGATTGCATACTGTTGCATGCAGCCGAGTCAGCAGCTAACTCCAATTTGACGTTCGTCAACGTTACGTTGTACTTTCGACCCGAAACTAGAGGGCCTGTCGCTGTGTTAAATTACAAATTGGCTGAAGCTCCCCAGGAGTTCGGACCGGTGGTCAGGCAGTCGGCTGAACGGCCCTATACGTTCGGAAACGAGATTAAAGCCGTTGCGGGTTTCGCAATGGCGGCCCTCGTCGTCTTTGGCGCCGCCTCCTCCTTGATCGGGGTCGAAGCGCCGGGTCTTGAGTACGCCGCCGCCATAGGCGGTGCCGCCGTGGGGTTCTTGTTTGCTCGCCTGGCTCGTCGATCATCTGCCAAGGACTGAAGACGACCTTTACGTCTGGATGATGCTTCTAATGGCAGTGTATCTCGGGGGCGGATACCTGCTGTCTCGCACCGCGCGCTCTGCGTGGCCAGGCACGTCATTCGGACCCACACGGGTTTTCGACGCGGCCACGTTCGCCGCCTCCTCTATGCTGTTACTCGGGATTGTGGATACATCCGTTCTGAATGCGATTGGCAGTACTAAGCCCTTCTTGCTCGTCTCCGGCTTTGTCGGGCTAATCTACAGTCTGGGAGCGCTGGTCCAACGGCCCATCTAGGAGCGCCCGGACCCCGGTCGTTGCATTCACTTGAGCAGCCCGCTATAACCTCGCGCTCTTCGCTAAAGCACCCGAGCGGTCCGGCGGGGCATGCCCAGCCGCTCGCCTCAAGCAACCCGGTCTTAAGAAAGGGGAGCCAAATGCCCAAGATGAAGACCAAGAGCGGGGCCAAGAAGCGCTTCCGCATCACCGGGTCGGGCAAGGTCCGATTCAATTCGGCCTACAAGCGGCACATGCTGATCAACAAGCCGCAGAAGATGAAGCGCCAGCATCGCGGCACCGAGATCCTGTCGGATTCGGATGCCAAGGTGGTGCTGAAGCATTATCTGCCCAACGGGTGAGGAGGTAGCCGACCATGGCCCGCGTCAAACGGGGCGTGACCGCGCACGCCCGCCACAAGAAGGTCCTGAAGCTCGCCAAGGGCTATCGCGGCCGCTCGAAGAACGCCTTCCGCGTCGCCATCGAGAAGGTCGAGAAGGGCCTGCAATATGCCTATCGCGACCGCCGGAACCGCAAGCGCGCCTTTCGCGCGCTCTGGATCCAGCGCATCAATGCCGGCGCCCGCGAGAACGGGTTGACCTACGCCCAGTTCATGAACGGGATGAAGAAGGCCGGCGTCGAGCTCGACCGCAAGGTGCTGTCCGACCTCGCCCATCGCGAACCGGAAGCGTTCAGGTCGCTGGTCGAACAGGCCCGCCAGGCGCTCGCCGCCTAACGCTCGAAGAAGGCGAAAGGGGGAAGGGATGCCGCAGGGCCTGAAGGCTCCGCGCGCGCTGGCGCTCGCGCTCGTGCTGACCCTGGCGGCCGTCCTTGCCGCCTGCGGGGCCTATTCGCGCGATATCGATGCCGTCCAGCAGTCGAACGTGCCGACCGGCATCGTCAATGAGGAGCTCGCCAAGCAGTTCGCCGGCGCGCGCGGCAAGATCGACTGGTCGGCCGAGCGGCCGGAGAAATACAAGGACAATGAGAACATCGTCCTGGTGCGCGCGACCATCGAGCGGATCGGCCGGTCGGGAAACAGGCGTGAGGTGATCCTGGAGTGGATCCGCAACCGCCAGACCGAGAAGATCGACATGGAGCGGGTGCTGGTCGATGGCGAGGAGCGGGGCATGGTGGGCGGCGCGCTCCAGCTCCTCCTCCTGCAGCTGGATTGACGGAAAGATGAGCGACGATCTCGAAGCGATCCGTGCGAAATGGCTCGAGGCCGCGACCGCCGCGACCTCCACGGCCGAGCTCGCCGCCGTGCAGGTGGGCGCGCTCGGCAAGTCGGGCGAGATCACCGGCCTCGTCAAGCAGCTGGGTCAGATCGCGCCCGAGCGCCGCAAGGAGGAAGGCCAGCGGCGCAACCAGCTGAAGGAAGCGGTGGCAGCCGCGATCGAGGCGCGCCGCGCCCGGCTCGAAGCGGAGGAGCTGGAGGCCAAGCTCGGCACCGACCGCGTCGATGTGAGCCTGCCGCCCGCGCCCGCGCCCGAGGGCCGCATCCACCCGATCAGCCAGACCATCGACGAGATCGTCGCCATCTTCGGCGAGATGGGATTCAAGGTCGCGGAAGGCCCGGACATCGAGGACGACTTCCACAATTTCACCGCGCTCAACATCCCGCCCGAGCATCCGGCGCGGCAGATGCACGACACCTTCTACCTGCCCGAGCGCGCCGACGGCACGCGGCTCGTCTTGCGCACGCACACCTCACCGGTTCAGGTGCGCACCATGCAGGCGACGACGCCGCCCTTGCGCATCATCGCGCCGGGCAGGACCTATCGCTGCGATTCCGACATGACCCACACGCCGATGTTCCATCAGGTCGAGGGGCTCATCGTCGACGAGACGACCCATATGGGTCATCTCAAGGGCTGCATCGTCGATTTCGTGCGCGCCTTTTTTCAGGTCGCCGACCTGCCGGTGCGCTTCCGGCCCAGCTTCTTCCCCTTCACCGAGCCCTCGGCGGAAGTCGATATCGGCTGCTCGCGCAAGGGCGGCGAGCTGAAGCTGGGCAATTACGGCGACTGGCTGGAGATCATGGGCTGCGGCATGGTGCATCCCAAGGTGCTGGAGGCCTGCGGCATCGACTCCAAGCGCTATCAGGGCTTCGCCTTCGGCATGGGGATCGAGCGCGTGGCGATGCTGAAATACGGCATCCCCGACCTGCGCACCTTCTTCGAGGCCGATCTGCGCTGGCTGCGGCACTACGGATTCCTGCCGCTCGACGTGCCGAGCCTGACCGGGGGGCTCAGCCGATGAAACTCACGCTCTCCTGGCTGAAGCGGCATCTCGACACCGGGGCCGGCGCCGCCGAGATCGCCGAGCGGCTGACGGCGCTCGGGCTCGAGGTCGAGAAGGTCGAGGACCGCGCCGCTGCGCTCGCGCCCTTCACGGTCGGCTACGTGGTCGAGGCCAAGCGCCATCCCAACGCCGACCGGCTCTCGGTCTGTTTGGTCGATACCGGCCAGGGCATCGTGCAGGTGGTGTGCGGCGCGCCCAATGCGCGCACGGGCATGAAGGGCGTTTTCGCCGCCGCCGGGACCATCATCCCGGGCACCCAGACGCTGCTGACCGCGAGCACGATCCGCGGCGTCGAATCGAACGGCATGCTCTGCTCCATGCGCGAGATGGGCCTTTCGGACGAGCATGAGGGCATCATCGAGCTGCCCGAGGATGCGCCCGTGGGCGCGCCCTTCGCGCGCGTGATGGGCCTCGACGATCCCGTCATCGACGTGGCGGTGACGCCGAACCGGCCCGATTGCCTGGGCGTGCGCGGCATCGCGCGCGACCTCGCCGCGGCGGGCCTTGCGCGCCTTAAGCCCATCGATGCGAACCCCGTTCCCGGCGCGTTCGAAAGCCCGATCCGCGTGCGCATCGAGCCCGACGCGGCCGAGGTCCGCGCCTGCCCGATCTTCGTCGGCCGCCTCATCCGCGGCGTGCGCAACGGCCCCAGCCCGCGCTGGCTGCAGGACCTGCTCACGGCCGTGGGCCTCCGGCCGATTTCGGCGCTGGTGGACATCACCAACTTCTTCTCTCTCGATCTCGGCCGGCCATTGCACGTATTCGACGCCGACACGCTGGGGGGCGACATCCGCGTGCGGCTGTCGCGGCCGGGCGAGCAGCTCGCCGCGCTCAACGGCAAGACCTACGATCTCGACGCCGAAATGACGGCGATCGCCGATGCCGACGGGGTGGTGGGCCTCGGCGGCGTCATCGGCGGGGAATCGACCGGCTGCACCGAGGCGACGCAGAACGTGTTCCTCGAATGCGCCTGGTTCGACCCGCGGCGCACCGCGGCCACCGGGCGCAAGCTCGCCATCGAGAGCGATGCCCGCTACCGCTTCGAGCGCGGGGTCGATCCCGCCGCGGTCGTGCCCTCGGCGGAGATGGCCACGCGCATGCTCCTCGAGCTCTGCGGCGGCAGCCCGAGCGCGCTCGTGATCGCCGGGGCCGAGCCCGCGTGGCGGCGCGACGTCATCCTCCACCCGGGGCGCATTCACGGCCTCGGCGGGCTCGCCCTGCCCGAAGCCGAAGCGCAAGCAATCCTGGAGCGGCTCGGCTTTGGCGTGGCCGCGGAGGCGGCGGGCTTGCGCGCCGCAGTGCCGTCCTGGCGCCTCGACATCGAGGGCGAGGCCGACCTCGTCGAGGAGGTGCTGCGGGTGAAGGGCTATGACGCCATTCCCGCGGTCTCGCTGCCGCGCACGACGCCGCTGCCGGAGCCCGCGCTCGAGGAGCGCCAGCGGCGCGCGCCTGCGGCCAAGCGCCTGCTCGCCAGCCGCGGTCTTCTGGAAGCGGTGACCTATTCCTTCGCCTCGAGCAAGACGGTCGCCCTCATGGGCGCGGCCGTGCCGGCGCATGTCGCCAACCCGATCAGCGCCGAGCTCGACGTCATGCGCCCGACCGCGCTCGCCAATCTGATCGAGGCGGCGGGCCGCAACCTCGATCGCGGGCAGCAGGATTTCGGGCTGTTCGAGGTCGGCCCCGCCTATCGCGACGACACCGGCGCGGGGCAGGAGCTTGCGGCCGCGGGCCTCCGCTGCGGGAACAGCGGCCCGCGTCATTGGCGCGACAAGCCGCGGCCGGTGGATGCCTTCGACGCCAAGGCCGACGCGCTGGCGCTGCTCACCGTGCTCGGAGCGCCCGTGGAGAACCTTCAGG
>JAREAF010000222.1 GCA_029240475.1 Rhodospirillales bacterium
CGAAGAACGTCATCCCCTCCTCCTCGGCATAGTCGAACAGCGCCATGCCCGAGGGATGGAACGGCGAGCCGTCATAGAGCAGCAAGGTCGCGCCCGAACCCAGGCCTGAGACCAGCCAGTTCCACATCATCCAGCCGCAGGTGGTGAAATAGAAGGCGCGGTCGCCCGGCTTGATGTCCGAATGGAGCCGGTGCTCCTTCAGGTGCTGGATCAGCGTGCCGCCCGCGCCATGCACGATGCACTTCGGCACGCCGGTCGTGCCCGAGGAATACATGATGTAGAGCGGATGGTTGAAAGGCTGGGGCGCGAAGGCGATCGCCCTGGCCGGGTGCGGCCCGAGGAACTCGGACCAGAAGACGGCCTTCTCGATCCCGGAAAGGGCAGGCAGCTCGCGCGTATAGGGGATCACCACCGCGCGCTCGATCGACGGGATCTGCTTCAGGATCTCGGGCAGGCGCGGCAGGCAGTCGATGACTTTGCCGTTGTAGAAATAGCCCTCGACGAAAAAGAGAATGCGCGGCTCGATCTGGCCGAAGCGGTCGACCACGCCCTGCACGCCGAAATCGGGCGAGCAGGAGGACCAGATCGCGCCGAGGCTCGCACTCGCCAGCATGGCGATCACCGCCTCCGGCATGTTGGCGACGAAGCCGGCGACGCGGTCCCCCGGCTTGACGCCCGCCGCATCCAGCGCCTGCTGCAGGCGCGAGACCTCGGCATGCAGCTCGTCCCAGGAGAGGCGCCGGCGCACCTTGTCCTCGCCGCGGAAGAGGATGGCGTCCCCGGCCCCGCGCGTGCGCAACAGGTTCTCTGCGAAATTCAGTCGCGCCTCGGGGAAGAAGCGCGCGCCCGGCATCTTGTCGCCGTCGGCGAGCACGCGCCCGCCCTTGGTCTCCGCGACGACCCCGCAGAAGTCCCAGACCGCGTCCCAGAACCCCTCGACATCCTCGACCGACCAGCGCCAGAGCGCGGCGAAATCGGGGAAGGCGCGGCCGCTGCGCTCGGCCGCCAGGCGCATGAATTGGGTGAGCTGGCTGGCGGCGACGCGCTCGGCCGAGGGGCGCCAGAGGGGCTCGTTCATGGGGTTGTTTCTCCCTGCCGCATTTTTCTTCTTCCTAGCCCAGCCGAGCCCTGCACGCCAGATGCAGCGCGGGGCTGCGGCGTTGGCCCCTCACCCGCGTCGCTGCGCTCGGTACCGTCTCCCCGCTTTGTGGCGCGAGGGAGTGACGCGCGTCGAGACAGCTCGCCCAACGCTGTCTCGCCTCGCGCAAGGCATTACCTCGCCCCGCGGGAGCGGGGAGAGGTCGGCGAGGGCGCAAGCCCGAGCCGGGTGAGGGGGTCGCCAAGGTTGCGAGCGCATCCTAAGCTCCCGTGATGAGCGATCCCACGGTCGAGAGGGCGCGCCGGCTTCGCCGTGAGGCAACCGACGTCGAAAGGCGCCTCTGGGGGAAACTGCGGAGTTCCGGACTCGGTGTGCGCTTCGTTCGTCAGCACCCGATTGGACCGTACATCGCCGACTTTGCGTGCAGAAGGCTGAAGCTCGTCGTTGAGCTGGACGGAAGCCAGCACAGTGGCGAGGCGGATCGTCGCCGCGATGCGTTCATGGCCGCACAAGGGTATCTGGTGCTTCGGTTTTGGATGTCCTGTCCAACATGGACGGCGTTCTGGAGTCGATACGCCTCGCCATCCTCGGCAGAAGGCGTGAGGGCTGACCCCTCACCCGCCCACGGCTGTCGCCGTGGGCACCCTCTCCCCGCTTCCGCGGGGCGAGGCAGCAACGCGCGAGAGCTCCTCTACCCGCGGAAGCGGGGCGAGGGAGTGAACCGCATAATCTCGTCCGCCTCCCGGCAATACGCGCGCAAGCCTGCCTTGCAGCCCTTCCGGGTAGCGCCTTAACCCTCGACGGGCCATACTCCGCCGCGTCCCGATCCGATCCCGCCGATGTCCCGCCGCTCGCTCTCCCTCGCCGCCGCCGCGCCCGGCAATGCCGCCCTCGCCGCCATCCTGTGGATGATCGGCGCCGCCTTCTTCTTCTCGATCCTGAGCGCGACCATCCGCCACCTGACGGGTGAGCTGCATCCGCTGCAGATCGCCTTCTTCCGCAACCTGTTCGGCCTCGCCTTCATGCTGCCCTGGCTGGCGCGGGCGGGCTTGGGGAGCCTCAGGACCGGCCGCTTCGGCCTCTATCTCTGGCGGACGATCATCGGCCTGATGTCGATGTTCACCTGGTTCTGGGCGCTCGCGCTCTTGCCCTTTGCCGAGGCCGTCGCGCTGAGCTTCACCACCCCGCTCTTCGCCACCATGGGCGCGGCGCTGGTGCTCAAGGAACGGGTGCGCTTGAGGCGCTGGAGCGCAACCCTCCTGGGATTTTTCGGGGTGCTGGTGATCCTGAGGCCCGGCGCCGAGGCGCTGAATGTCGGCGCGATGCTGGTGATCGTCTCCTGCGCGCTGTCGGGCGCGACCACCCTCATGGTCAAGGACCTGCTGCGCACCGAATCGAGCAACGCGGTGGTGACCTACATGGTCCTCTTGATGACGCCGATCTCGCTGCTGCCGGCCCTCTTCGTCTGGAGCTGGCCCGAGCCCTGGACCTGGGCGATCCTGATCGGCATGGGGCTCATCGCCACCATCGGCCATATCTGCATCACCCATTCCTACAAGCTGGCCGAGGCCTCGGCCGTGCTGCCCTACGATTACACGCGCATGATCTTCGCGGCGGCGATCGGCTATCTGTGGTTTGCGGAGATTCCGGACCTGTGGACCTGGATCGGCGCGGGCATCATCGCCGCCGCGGCGGTCTACATCGCCCATCGAGAGGCGCTCTACGGGCAGGCGGCCGCGAGCCAGAGCGCGACCAGCCCGGCGGCGATGCCGCCGGCGCGTTCCGCGCGGACCGAGGAGCGCTAGAGGACTAGGCTTCGACCTCGGTCGCCTCGCCTTCGATGATGCCGCCCTTGGCCCTGGCCAGGACCTCGCGCGCGCGCTCGCGATGCTCGGGCTTGAGATTGGCGCCGATCGCGTTGACCGCGGCCATGATCACCGCCGCGTCGTCGACGAAGCCCAGCGCCAGGATGAAGTCCGGCACCATGTCGGCCGGCAGCACGAAATAGGCGAGCGCGCCCAGGAGGATCGCCTTCGAGCGCACCGGGGTCGTGGGATCCAGCGCGCAGAAATAGGCGGCGAGCAGATCCTCCGCGAAAGGCAACCGCGCGAGGTTGCGCTTCAGCTTGGGCCAGAACTCGCGGCGCAGCCGCTCCTGCTTCGCGGCGATCCCGGCATCCTGCGTGGGGCCGTTCCCGGTTTGGCTCATGCCCTCCGATATAAGGGCTCGGCCCCTCCCTCGCAATCGCAAGCCGTATCTGCTATGGGGTGCGCCCCTCAAGGACGGGTTCGAAGCTGGGGAAGAGCGATGGAGATCCGCGGCGTTGCGGCGGTGGTGACGGGCGGCGGCTCGGGGCTGGGCTGGGAGACCGCGCGCATGCTGGGCGGGCTCGGGGCGAAGGTGGCGGTGCTCGATCTCGACGGCGCCAAGGCCGGCGCTGTGGCCAAGGAGATCGGCGGCATCGCGCTCGCCTGCGACGTCGGCAGCGAGGCGCAGGCGGAGTTCGCGATGCAGGAGGCGCGCGCCGCGCACGGGCCCGCGCGCATCCTCGTCAATTGCGCCGGCCTCGCGCCGGCGAGGCGCATCGTCGGCCGCGAGGGACCGATGCCGCTCGCCGAGTTCGAGGCGGTGATCCGCGTCAACCTGATCGGCAGCTTCAACCTGATGCGGCTGGCGGCCGCGGAGATGTCCGGCCTCGATCCCCTGGAGGACGGCGAGCGCGGCGTGATCGTCTCCACCGCCTCGGCCGCCGCCTTCGAGGGCCAGATCGGGCAGGCGGCCTATGCCGCTTCCAAGGCAGGGGTGGTCGGCCTGACCCTGCCGGCCGCGCGCGAGCTGGCGCGCTACGGCATCCGCGTGCTGGCGGTCGCGCCGGGCCTGATGGCGACGCCGCTCCTCCTCGGCATGCCGCAGGAGGTGCAGCGGAGCCTGGAGCAATCGGTGCCGTTCCCGAACCGCTTCGGCCAGCCCGCCGAGTTCGCGGCCCTGGTGCGGCACATGATCGAGAACCGCATGCTCAACGGCACCGTCGTGCGGCTCGACGGCGCCCTGCGCATGGCGCCGAGATAAGCGCCATGACGGCGCGCGCCCGCTTCGCCCGTCCGCCTTCGGCCGAGGAGATGGAGGAGATCGCCGAGGAGGCGCTCGCCTCCCTGCCCGAGCCGTTCCTCAAGCAGCTCGGCAACGTCGCCATCCGCGTCGAGGAGTTCGCAGACGAGGTGACCTTGCGCGAGATGGAGATCGAGAACCCGTTCGACCTCACCGGCCTCTATCACGGCGTGCCGCTGATCCATCAGAGCGTCAGCGATGTCCGGGCGATGCCGGAGATGATCTATCTCTACCGCCAGCCGATCCTGGCCGAATGGTGCGAGACCGACGAGGAGCTGACGCGCCTCGTGCGCCATGTGCTGATCCATGAGATCGGCCATCATTTCGGCTATTCCGACGAGGAGCTGGAGGCGATCGAGGCGGCCGCCGAGGAGCCTTAAGCCGCCGCCGGCACCAGCTTGCCGCCGCGATTCTCGCGGATGGTGAAGGAGATCAGCCCGGCGAGCATCGCCAGCCCGACCGAGATCAGCCACACCCCGTCGTAGCGCGCGAAGAGGTCGAACAGCCGCCCCGCCAGGATCGCGCCCGCCGCGCCGCCAAGCGCATGGCCGGCGGCGAGCAGTCCCATCGCCGTGCCCATGATCTTGAGGCCGAGATGGCTGGCGGTGAGGCTCGCGGTGACCGGCACCGTCGAATAATCGAACAGGCCGAACATCACCGCGAAGGCGGCGAGCATGGCGGGATCGCCCGTGATGTTCATGAGCAGGAAGAAGGCGAGCCCGCGCAGGATGTAGATTCCGCCGAGGAGCAAGGGGCGGTGCATGCGGTCCGAGAGCCAGCCGGCCAGCACCACGCCGCCGAAATTCACGGCCATGAGCAGGCTGTAGGCGGTGGCTCCCGTGACCGGCGGGAATCCGCACAAAGTGGCGTAGGGGATGAAGTGCGTCTCAATCACGCCGGCGGTGGTGAAGCCGCAAATGACGAAGCTCCAGAAAAGGGCGTGGAAGACCGGGCTGGTCGCCAGCTCGCGCACCGACACCCCGCCCGACTCCTGCTTGCGCGCGGCCGCCCCCGCATCGGCGCCGCGCGGCAGCAGGATGAGGACGAGCGCCAGCATGACGAGGCTCGCGGCGGCAAGGCCCAGATAGGCCCAGCGCCAGCCGAGGCCGGCAAAGATCGCCGCCAGCGCCGGCAGGAGGAACAGCTGCCCCGCCGTCGCGCCCGAGGTGGCGATCCCGGTCGCCAGCCCGCGCCGCTCGGTGAAGGTCCAGGCCACGACCGTCGAGATCACCGATTGCGAGACGAGTCCAAAGCCGACGGCCGCGATGCCGCCATAGACGAGGAGGAATTGCCAGGAGCGTCCGTCGATCGCCGCGGTCAGCGCGAGGCCCGCGGCAAGGCCCACGAGCCCGCCGGCCAGCACCCCGCGCGCGCCGATGCGGCTCAGCATGGTGCCGGCGAGGATCGCCATCAGCGCCGAGGTGATCAGCGCGGTCGCGCCGCCGAGCGAACCCAGCGAACGGGTCCAGCCGAACTCCGCCTCCCAGAACGGCAGCGCCACCTGCAGCGCCGAGCGCGCCGAGAAGCTGAGGCTGAGGGCAAAGAAGCCGAGGATGACGACGGTCCAGGACCGCGACAGGCGCATGATGCTCGAACCACCGGAAGCTGAGTCGCGGAGGCTAGCCGCGCCGGGACGGAGCCCACAAACGCG
>JAREAF010000223.1 GCA_029240475.1 Rhodospirillales bacterium
GGCACGTAGGCGATCTCCTCGATCGTGCCGAAGCCCTCGGTGACGAGGAGATGCGCGATGACGTCGTCGACGTCGAGCGCGTCGACGAACATCTTGGAGCGGGTGCGGAACTCCTCCTGGCGCCGCTCGGATTCCTCCGCCTCGGTCAGGATGTCGATGTCCCAGCCGGTGAGGATCGAGGCCAGCCGCACATTCTGGCCGCGCCGGCCGATGGCGAGGCTGAGCTGATCGTCGGGGACGACCACCTCCATCCGGTGCACATCCTCGTCCAGCACCACCTTGCTGACCTCGGCGGGCGCGAGCGCGTTGACGACGAAGGTCGCCGGGTCGCCCGACCAGGGGATGATGTCGATCTTCTCGCCCTGCAGCTCGCCGACGACCGCCTGCACGCGGCTGCCGCGCATGCCGACGCAGGCGCCCACGGGGTCGATCGAGGAATCGTTGGAGAGCACGGCGATCTTGGCCCGGCTGCCGGGATCGCGCGCCACCGCGCGGATCTCGACGATGCCGTCATAGATCTCCGGAACCTCCTGGGCGAACAGCTTGGCCATGAAATCGGGATGCGTGCGCGACAGGAAGATCTGCGGGCCGCGCGGCTCCTCGCGCACGTCGTAGATGAGGGCGCGCACGCGGTCGCCGACGCGGAAGGTCTCGCGCGGCAGCAGCTCGTCGCGCCGCAGCATCGCCTCCGCCCGGCCGAGATCGACGGTCACGTTGCCGAACTCCACGCGCTTGACGAGGCCGTTGACGATCTCGCCCTTGCGGTCCTTGTACTCCTCGAACTGCCGCTTGCGCTCGGCCTCGCGCACCTTCTGCACGATCACCTGCTTTGCGGTCTGCGCGGCGATGCGGCCGAAATCGATCGGCGGCAGGTCCTCGATCAGGAAATCGCCCATCTCCACGCCCTTGGCGCGCGGGTCCTTCGGCGAGATCTGCGTGAACTCGTTCTCGATCGGGTCGGCGACCTGCCGGTACCGGGCGAGGCGGATGTCGCCGGTCTTGCGGTCGATGGTGGCGCGGATGTCGTGCTCGTGCCCGTATTTGGAGCGGCCCGCCTTCTGGATCGCCTGCTCCATGGCCTCCAGCACCTCGTCGCGCTCGATGCCCTTCTCGCGGGCGACCGCATCGGCCACCTGGAGCAGCTCCAGGCGCGGAACCACCATGCTCGCTTCCATCTTCCCTCTACTCCTTCGCGCGCCGGGCCCTCATGGCCTCGGCCGCCAACAGTTCATCGTTCAACACCAACTTGGCGCGGCGGATCAGCCGCAGCGGCAGCAGGGCCTCGCGCTCCAGGCCCGCCATCCGCACCGCATCGCCCTGAAGGCCCAGGATGCGGCCCTTGAAGCGGCGCTGGCCCTCGATCGGGTCGGTCAGCTCGACCTGGGCCTCGTAGCCGGCGAAGCGCTCGAAATCGGCGGCCCGTGTCAGCGGGCGGTCGATGCCGGGCGAGGAGACCTCCAGCGTGTAGGAGCTCGGGATCGGGTCCTCGACATCGAGCACCGCGGAGATCGCGCGGCTCACCTCGGCGCAATCCTCGAGGCTCAAAGGGCTCTCGTCCTTGCGCTCGACCATCACCTGGAGGCGCGGGGCTCGGCCGGGATTGATGACGATGCGCACTAGGCCGTAGCCCATGGCCTCGACCGTGGGCTCCACCAGCTCGGCGATGCGGGGCAGCCTCGGGTCGGAGCCCTCGGCCGTGCCGATCCTGTCGGTCACCAAATCTCCAATAAAAAAGTGGGCCGTTTGGCCCACTTTTTTGTCCGCCCGGTCAAGCGCCGGGCTTATTTGATGGGCTGGAATATAGTGATTTCGGAGCTTGCCGCAAGTCCCGTTCAGGCCCCGGTCTCCTTATTCGCCCAGCTCCCTCCGCCGGAACCTCAAGTAAGCCGGCCGCCGCCCCGCCTTGAGCGCCTTCTCCTCATAGCGCGTCGCGGGCCAGTCGTCCGGCCGGACGCGCCAGTCCGAGGGCCCCCGCGCGAGCCACTCGAAATCGGGCGAGCGGGTCAGGTGCTCCAGGGTCCAGGCGACAGAGCCCGGATCGTCGCTGGCGAACCTGAGCTCGGCCCCGGGTTTAAGGATGCGCGCCAGCTCAGCGAGGTTCTCCGGCCCGACGAAGCGGCGGCGGGCGTGGCGCGCCTTCGGCCAAGGATCGGGGAAGAGCAGGAAGGCGCGGCCGATGCTGCGGTCCGGCAGCGCCTTCAGAAGCGGGCGCGCGTCGTCGGGGTGGATGCGCACATTGCCGATCCCGCCCCGCGCCAGATGGCCGAGCAGGCTGGCGACGCCGTTGAGGAAGAACTCCGCGCCGATGAAGCCGATCTCCGGATGGCGTGCGGCCTGCCAGGCGAGATGCTCGCCGCCGCCGAAGCCGATCTCCAGCCACACGTCGCGGGCATCGGGAAAAAGCGCCGCCGGATCGAGGCGCCCGCCGGAGGGCGGCAGCTCGATCCGCAGCTTCGGCAGCAGCTCGGAGAGCAGCTCCTGCTGCCCCACCCTGAGGCGCCGGCCGCGCCTGCGGCCGTAGAGCTGGAGCCGTTCGGCGCGGTCCGTCCCGGCCATCGGGATGGCCGCTCGAATGTGTCTCAGACGGCTCTCAGGAGCGGCTCGACCAGATCCAGCTTCTCCCAGGAGAAGCCGCCGTCCGGCTCGGGCGCGCGGCCGAAATGGCCATAGGCGGCGGTGCGCGCATAGATCGGGCGGTTGAGCTGCAGATGCTCGCGGATGCCGCGCGGTGAGAGGTCGACCAGCTTCTGCAGGGTCGCGGACAGCTTCTCTTCCGGGACCCGGCCGGTGCCGTGCGTCTCGACATAGACCGAGAGCGGCTTGGAGACGCCGATCGCATAGGAAACCTGGATCGTGCAGCGGTCGGCAAGGCCGGCGGCGACCACGTTCTTGGCGAGATAGCGGCAGGCATAGGCGGCCGAGCGGTCGACCTTGGTCGGGTCCTTGCCGGAGAACGCGCCCCCGCCATGGGGCGAGGCCCCGCCATAGGTGTCGACGATGATCTTGCGCCCCGTGAGGCCCGTGTCGCCGTCGGGGCCGCCGATCACGAAGCGCCCGGTCGGGTTCACATAGAACTCGTCCTCGGGGCACATCCAGCCCTCGGGCAGGGTATTGACGACGTGCGGGCGGACGATCTCGCGCACCTCGTCCTGGCTCAGCTTCTCGGCATGTTGGGTCGAGACCACGATCGAAGTCGCCTTGACCGGCCGGCCGTCCTCATAGAGCAAGGTCACCTGGCTCTTGGCATCGGGGCCGAGGCCGGGCTCGGCGCCCGAATGGCGCGCCTCGGCCAGCGACTTGAGGATGGCGTGCGCGTAGTGCAGCGGCGCCGGCATCAGCACCTCGGTCTCGCGGCAGGCATAGCCGAACATGATGCCCTGGTCGCCCGCGCCCTCGTCCTTGTTGCCGACTGCATCGACCCCGCGCGCGATGTCCGCGGACTGGGCGTGGATGTGGATGTCGACCTTGGCCTTCTTCCAGTGGAACCCCTCCTGCTCGTAGCCGACATCCTTGATCGCCGCGCGCGCGATGTCCTCGATCAGCTCGCGGGTGACCGAGGCGGGGCCGCGCACCTCTCCCGCCAGCACCACCAGGTTCGTGGTGCAGAGGGTCTCGCAGGCCACGCGCGAATGCGGATCGGCGGTGAGGTAGGCGTCCACGATCGCATCGGAAATGCGGTCGCAGATCTTGTCCGGATGGCCCTCGGCGACGGATTCGGAGGTGAAGAGGTAGCGGCGTGAAGTCATGGTGAACTCGCCCTGATCGGGTGCGACGCGCCCGTTGCTGATTTCCGCGATGACGCTCGGGACGGGACCTCCCCGCCCGAAGGACGAGGCTTGTTGCAGCGAACCAGCCTTCGCGTCAAGCGCTTAGGAGGAGAAGCAGCTGGGGCTCAGCCCTGCTCGGTGGCGTTGGCGAGCGACTTGGTCAGCTCGAACAGCCGCTTGCGGATGGCCGGATCGCCGATCCGGTAATAGGCGCGCACCAGCTCCAGGGTCTCGCGCTTGACCATCGGGTCGGGCTCGAGCGAGCCGGGCTTGGCCTCGCCCAGGCCCTTGATGCGCGAGGGCGTGCGGGCGGCGGTGTCGGCGGACATGTCCTCGAAGAAGTAGGAGACCGGCACGTCGAGCACGCGCGCCAGGTCGAAGAGGCGGCTCGACCCGATGCGGTTGGCGCCGCGCTCGTATTTCTGCACCTGCTGGAAGGTGAGCCCGATCGCCTCGCCCAGCTTCTCCTGGCTCATGCCCAGGAGCGTGCGCCGGAGGCGCACCCGGCCACCGACATGGATATCGATGGGATTCGGCTTGCCCGAAGACTCATCGTCCTCGGCGGCACGGCGGCGACCACGGGGCATACGGGACCGTCCTTCGATGATATCGGGTGGGGCAGGCGAGTTTTCCCTAATAAACATACGGCCGTATGCGGGGTCAACCGCGTTTCCGCCGCTCTCTGGCCTGGGCTCCCGCGAGCGCTCGTTCAGACGCGGCGGGCCGCCCAGGCGAGCGCCAGGAGGCCCAGCATCAGCAGCGCCGCGATGGCATCGCCGAACCGCGCGTAGGGGGTCGGCGGCAGCGCGCGCGGCAGGTCGGCGTCGATCACCCCCTCGGCCCCGAGCTCGAGCTTGGACAGCACGCGGCCGTACGGATCGATCACGCCGGAGATGCCGGTATTGGCCACCCGCACCATCGGCAGCCCCTCCTCGATCGTGCGCAGGCGCGCCGTCGCGAAATGCTGGTGCGGACCCGTCGAGAGCCCGAACCAGGCGTCGTTGGTGAGGTTGAGGAGCCATCCCGGCCGCCGGCCCGGCTCGGTCACCGCGCCGGGGAAAATGACCTCGTAGCAAATGAGGGGGCTGACCGGGGGCAGCCCGGGCAGGTCGACCGTCCGCGGCCCGGGGCCGGGCACGAAGTCGCTCTCGCCGGGCGCGATGCGGTTGACGCCGGGCAGGAAGCGGATCGGCACATATTCGCCGAAGGGCACGAGATGGAACTTGTCGAAGCTGGCGCGCACCGCGCCGGACGCATCGAGCGCGACCATGCCGTTGTGCCAGGCTTCGCCCGCGGCCTCTTGCGTCACCCGCGGAATGCCGGTGATGAGCAGCCCGCCAGGCGGCACGGCGCGGGCCAAGGCTTCGGCGAGGCCGGGATTGCGTTCGAGCGCGAAGGGCACCGCCGTCTCCGGCCAGATCACATGCGTGGCGCGCCGGCCCGTATCGCCCGCCACGCTCATGCGCATCTGCTTTGTGAGATGGCTCTCCGCCAGCCGGGAGTCCCATTTGAGCGTTTGCGGAATATTGGGCTGCACCAGGCGCAGGCGCACATCTTCCACACTCGCCGGCGCGGCGCCCGACAGCCGCTCGGACCCGTAGAGGAATGCCGCGCCCAGGAGCAGCGCCGCGACCGGTACGGCGGCGAGCCGCACCCGCCGCTCCGTCATCCCATCGGCGGCGATCGCGATGCTCCCGGCGGCCAGCAGCGCGAGGAGGCTGAGGCCCCAAGTCCCCGTCAGTGCGGCGAGCTGCGCCATGGGAGCGGAGACCAGCCAGACCGAGCCGAGCAGGTTCCAGGGAAAGCCCGTGAACACCCAGCCGCGCAGCCACTCGCCGAGGATCCAGAAGGCGGCGAGCGCGAGCAGGATCGGCAAGGTCCGGCGGCCCGCCAGCGCCCGCGCCGCTGCGGCGGCGAGGCCGATGAAGACGGCGAGGATGGCGGCGAGGCCGCCGACGAAGATGGGGATCAGCCAGCCATGCCGCCACGGATCGATCAGCAGCGAGTGGGAGATCCAATAGAGCCCGACCATGTGGTGGCCGAGCCCGAACAGGAA
>JAREAF010000224.1 GCA_029240475.1 Rhodospirillales bacterium
TGTGTGAGTCCTGATCTCATCCGTGTTCATCCCCCTTCTCATCCGTGTCCATCCGTGTTCCGCTTGCTCCCCGTGGGCCGTTTCGACGACGGCGCCATCTGAACACGGATGACACGGACCACTCACGGACGGCACGGAGCGACCGAGCCGAGGAGGATCTGATGCTCCGCCTCTACGATTATTACGACTCCGGCAACGGCTATAAGGTCCGGCTCCTGCTGGCCCAGCTCGGCATCCCTTACGAGTATGTCGAGAAAGACATCGTGCAGGGCGAGACGCGCACGCCCGAGTTCCTCAAGCTCAACCCCAACGGCCGAATCCCGGTGGTGGTTCTCGAAGACGGCACGCCGCTCGCCGAGTCCAACGCCATCCTCTTCTACTTCGCGGAGAGCACGCCCTACCTGCCGGCCGACAAGCTGGGGCGCGCGCGCGCGCTGCAATGGCTCTTCTTCGAGCAATACAGCCACGAGCCCTACGTGGCGGTGGCCCGGTTCCTGCTGCGCCATACCGAGCCGGACGATCCGCGCCGCTCGATGCTGGAGCAGCGGCAGAAGGGCGGCTATGCCGCGCTCGGCGTGATGGAGCGGCACCTAGCCGAGAACCCGTTCTTGGTTGGCGGGCGCTACTCGATCGCCGACATCGCGCTCTACGCCTACACGCATGTGGCCGATCAGGGCGGCTTCGAGCTCAGCTCATACCCGTGCGTCCGCGCCTGGCTGGCGCGGGTGGAGGCGCAGCCGGGCTATGTTCGAATGTTGCTGCAGCGCCCCAGCTCTTGATAGGCAAGGAACTTCGCGCCACATTCAATGGCAAGAAAACCCCTGCCATTGGTGAATCCCCTATGAAATCTGCTGTTCTGGCGGCCACGGCCGCGTTTGCACTGGCCGGATGCGCCCTGCTGGGGCCGTCGCGCATCTCGCACAGCACGACTGACCCGGCCTACCGCCTCAACGAGGTCTTTTACGCCGCCGCGCCGGGCGCGATGCGCACGGTCGTGACCGGCGATCCCTTCGCCGTCGGCCGCGAGCGCTTCGACGAGGCCGTCACCGAGGCCATGTACGGCAATCATTTCGGCCCGGACATGGAATTCGTGACCGACCCCGCCGAGGACCTCAACCGGCACTACAAGGTCGTGATGATGTTCGACGCGCCGCTCTCGGCGGGCGGGCGGGCCGTCTGCGACGTCTCGCCGAGCGTCCAGCCTGCCGCCGCAACCTCCGCGGCAGCGCCTTCGGCCGATCGGCCGGTGCGCGTGGTCGCGGCCTTCTGCCGGGACGACCTGCCGCTGACCGAGCTGGCCGGCGTGACACCGCGCACGGGCGTGGACGATCCGGCGTTCGAGGACTTCGTCGCCCAGGTGACGATGCGGCTATTCCCCGCGTCCAATCCGGAGGCGCACCCGGACCACGATCGCGAAATCCTCATGCCGGAACTTTAAGCCACTCGGCCATGGCTGCGGTCACCGCCTCCGGCTGCTCCAGCGGAGCGAGGTGACCGCAGCGGTCGAGCAGCACCAGTTTCGCTGCCGGAATCCCGGCGGCGATCTCCTCCATCACCTCCGGCGGCGTGACCGCGTCCTGCCTGCCGCCCAGCACCAGGGTGGGGCAGCGGATGCGCCCGAGATCCGGGCGGCTGTCCGGCCGGCCCATGATCGCGCGCTGCTGGGCCAGGAAACCCTCGCGGCCGATGCTGCGCGCCATCTGCACGATCGTGTTGGCGATGGCGTGATCGCGGACATGGTCGGGATGGAGGAGCTGCGGCAGGAGCCGCGGCGTCACGCCGAGAAAACGCCCCTTCTGCGCCAGCTCGATCAGCCCGCGCCTGCGGGCGGTCTGCTCGGGCGTGTCGGCCCGCGCGGAAGTATCCAGGAGCGCCAGCCGCAAGACCCGCTCCGACGCCCGCCGCATGATCTCAAAGGCGACATAGCCGCCCATCGAGATGCCGGCGAGCGCGAACGGGCCGGGGCGCATCGCCAGCACCCGCTCGGCCATCCCGCCCATCGTGTCCGGCCCCACCAGGTCGGCGACCGCGATCTCCGCCAGATGCCCGAGATTGTCGACCTGATGGCGCCACAGGCGGGCGTCGTCCAGTAGTCCGGGGAGGAGGATCAGCGGCGTTGGCATGGGGCTTCGTTAACCTAGTCCGCGGTTGGCCCCCTCGCCAGCCCCGGAGGTCAGCTTAAACCTTTGTTGCAGGCCGGTTTCAGGTCCTGGCAGATAGGCCGCTCGATACCGCCCGGAGCTTCGGCGGCGGTTGACATCCGCGCCCGCTTTCCCTACATGGCTGGCTATCTCCCACCCAGCTCCGTGGCGGCGAGGGCCCGAAGGGCTGGCCGCGCACAGCGAAAGATGGCATGGATTTCAACGAACTTGGTCTAAGTCCGGCGGTGCTGCGCGCCGTCCAAGATGTCGGCTACAAGGAGCCGACCCCCATTCAGCGCGAAGCGATCCCGGTGGTGCTCACCGGCCGCGACGTGCTCGGCTGCGCCCAGACCGGCACGGGCAAGACGGCCTCCTTCACCCTGCCGATGATCGACATGCTGAGCCAGGGCCGCAGCCGCGCCCGCATGCCGCGCTCGCTCATCCTCGAGCCGACGCGCGAGCTGGCAACGCAGGTCTCCGACAATTTCGAGAAATACGGCAAGCACACCAAGCTCTCGATGGCGCTGCTGATCGGCGGCGAGTCCATGGACGAGCAGATGCGCGTGCTCAATCGCGGCGTCGACGTGCTCATCGCCACGCCGGGGCGGCTGCTGGACCTTTACGACCGCGGCAAGATCCTCCTGAACGATGTCAAGGTGCTGGTCATCGACGAAGCCGACCGCATGCTGGACATGGGCTTCATCCCCGATGTCGAGCGCATTGTCGGCCTGCTGCCGCCCTCGCGGCAGACGCTCTTCTTCTCGGCGACCATGCCGCCCGAGATTCGACGGCTGGCGGACGCCTTCCTGACCAATCCGAAGGAGATCACCGTCGCCCCGCCGGCATCCCCGGCCCTGACCGTGGCCCAGGCGCTGGCGGTGGTGCCGGACGAGGACAAGCGCGAGGCGCTGCGCCGGCTGATCCGCGCCGAGAACGTCAAGAACGCGCTGATCTTCTGCAATCGCAAGAAGGACGTGGACATCCTCCACAAGTCGCTGAGCAAGCACGGCTTCAGCGCCGCCGCCCTGCATGGCGACATGCCGCAGGCCAAGCGCACCGAGACGCTGGATGCCTTCCGGCACGATCAGGTGCGCCTCCTGGTCGCGAGCGATGTCGCCGCCCGCGGCCTCGACATCGCCTTCCTCAGCCACGTCTTCAATTTCGACGTGCCGATCAACGCCGAGGACTATGTCCACCGCATCGGCCGCACGGGCCGAGCGGGGCGCGAGGGCCGCGCCTTCATGCTGGCGGCGCCCGAGGACGGCCCCGCAGTGGCGGCGATCGAGAAGCTCATCGGCAAGCCGATCCCGCGCGTGGAGGTGGACGGAATGGAGAGCCTGGAGCTTGACATGTCGGGGCGCCGCCGCCGGCGGAGCCGGGCGCAGCCGCGCGAGGACGAGCGCAAGAGCCGCGGCGCGGATCGCAAGCCGGCCGAGAAGCGGCGTCGGCGCGAGCCGCAGCCGAAGGAGGAGCCGCGCATCGAGACTGCAGCTCCGGCCGAAGCTCCCGCACCGGTTCAGGCCCAGGCCCCGCGGCCGAGCCGCGCCGAGCCGCAGCGCGACAACAGGCGCCGGAAGGACGAGGGCGACGACAAGGCGGTGGTGGGCCTGGGCGACCACGTCCCGGCCTTCCTGATGCGCACCTACAAGGTGCCGGCGCGCAAGGCCGAGGCGGTGGAGAACTAGCAGCTCTCAACCGGTGGGGCAGCCCCCATGCAGACGATCTTCGTCTTCGTCAAATGCGATCTGGGCCGCGCCTATGAGGTCGCCGACACCGTCGTGCAGACGGTCGAAGCCGTCTCGGAGGTCCATTCGATCTCCGGGCAATACGACCTCCTGCTGAAATGCTATCTCGCCGAAGGGCAGGATATCGGCCGGTACGTCACCGAGCGGCTGCAGACGCTCTCCGGCGTGAAGGACACCTTCACCCTCATCGCCTTCAAGGCGTTCACGTAAGAAATCCCTCTCCCACGAGGGAGGGATCAGCGACGAGCCGGGTACCCTCTCCACCTCTTCCCTTAGGAAGAGGTCGCGAGGAGGAGTCCGAGCGGGTGAGGGGCGGGCCGCTCGCACCGAAATCCGTCACCCTCCCATCGCGTTCGCAATGGGCTCCTTCGGGAGAGGGTTATTACTCCCGCTCCAGCAGGCGCAGGCGGCTGCGGACCCAATCCATGTCCATCAGGCAGCCCTGCATGTGGCGGTAGCCCGTGTTCGGATCGAACGGGTCGCGCCCATGCATGACGCGGGCGTTGGCGACCGCGATCATCTGCCCTGCCTTCAGCTTCAGGCGGACCTGATTGCGCCGGTCGCGGAGCCGCAGCCAATAGCGGCGCAAGGCGTGATAGGTCGGCTCGATCTCGCTCTCGGGGATGTCGAAGGCCGAACGCAGCCAGTTGTTGAAGCGAACCCGCTCGATCTCGCCGTCGGCGTTCAGCTGGATCATCGGGCCACGTGCCCTCAGATCGCAGCTGTCGTCATGGAAGCGGAAATCGAACTGCTGGCGCGTGAGCCGATCGAACACCTCGGGCTCCTCGCGGCGCAAATCCTCGGCGACCTTGAAGCTGTCGCCATAGACCGAATCACCGCCGACCGCGTCGTTGGAAACCGAGAAGAGCAGCTGGATTCCCGGCGGGTGATCCCAGTTCGCGAGATCGGTGTGCAGCTCGAGGCCCATGGGCGTGTCGGCGCTGGCGTTCGGGTTGGGCCGCGACACGACATCGAAGATCACGCCGAAATTAGTGTAGCGGATCGGGCCCACCCGCTCGGCGATGCGCTGGATCTCGCCCGTGCGGGCGGGCGCGCCATCCAGGAGCACGAGCCCGTCCCGCATCAGGGCTGAAATCCAGGTCACCAGCCCCCGGTCGGTCTCCATGAAGTCGGCATAGTTGACGATGGTGAGATGCTGCTCCAGCTCCGAGCCCCACAGCCTCAGCGGCTGGCGGCGCTCCGCGCGCGCCCAGTCCTGATAGCAGTGATGGCGCAGCCAGCCGGCATCGAAGCGGCTCTCGTGGATCGGCTCGAAGGTGAGGAGGAGATCGCCGGTCGCGCCGATCTTCACGGATGCCAGGCGCGGCTCGGCCTCATCGATGAAGATATGCCGCCGCTCCAGCGCCTGCGGATGCCGGCAGGTCGGGCAAGCGCAATTGTCCCTGAGCCACAGGGCATGGAAGCGGCTCTGCCGCCCGTCGCTCCAATCGACGATCGCATGGTTGTTCACCAGCGCGACCCGCTCGATGCGATGCTTGATCGGATAGGAGGCGAGATCGAGCATGGTGTCGACCCGCTTCGGCCTGATCTGGTTCATCGACAATCCTCCCCCCATAAGAATGGCTGCGCTCCAATCCCTCGACAAACGACTAATCCCGCAGCATGCTATTAGAAATTCTTAAAGGCAGCTTTCCTCATGCGTCACGGCCTGCCACCGGTGAATTGGCTGCGCGCCTTCGAGGTGGCGGCGCGGCATCTGAGCTTCACGGGCGCGGCCCGCGAGCTGGGCGTCACCCCATCCGCCGTGAGCCAGCAGGTGCGGCTGCTCGAACATCACGTGGGGGCGACCTTGTTCGAACGCCTGCCGCGCGGCCTCGCCCTCTCGCTTGCCGGCGAAGCCTATCTGCCGGTCGTCGCCGAGAGCTTCGAGCGGCTGAGCCGGGGCACCAAT
>JAREAF010000225.1 GCA_029240475.1 Rhodospirillales bacterium
GGTCGAGCTTCACCGCCATGGCGATCGCATAGGTGAGGAGCGGAACCGTGGTGACGATGATCGCGGTCACGCCCGCGGGCACATGGCCGATCACGGTCTGCAGGATGAGGTTCGGCACGGCGAGCGAGAGAAAGCCGCAGGTCAGGTAATAGGCCAGGTGCGGCCGGTCGAGGCGCGGCGGCTCGCGCCGGAGGACGCAGACCAGCAGCAGAACCGTCCCCGCGCCGGTGGTCTGCCAGAAGCAGTAGGCCAAGGGCCCGATGCCGGCATCGCTCGCCGCCTTGGCGAAGGAGAAGGTCAGGCCCCACAAGGTGCCGACCGTCAGCATCATCAGGAGCGGCGCCAGAAGCGACCCGCCGACGGCGCGAGTCGCTGTCGAGGAGAGCTGGTTCATGAGATCCGAAGGATCCGAGGGACGCCGCCCGGCGCTGGGCTCCGAGCGCGCAAGCTTCGGATATAGGCCGGAGCGGGCGCGCTGTACAAGCGGCGGCAGAGAGATCGAGAATAGGGATGAGCATCATGGCCAGCATCACCATGGAACCGAGAATCGCCACCGGTCCCGCGATCCCGCCGCGCAGCCGCGACAAGGCCGCGCTCGCCACGGTCGAGCGCGCCTGCCGCTACATCGAGTCGCAGCGCGAGGTCGGCGCGGGAGTCGTGAGGCTGACCGATCTCGGCGCGCATTGCCGGATGAGCCCCTGGCACCTGCAGCGCCTGTTCAAGCAGGTCATGGGCGTGACGCCGCGGCAATATGCCGACGCCCACCGCGTCCGGCGGCTCAAGGACGGGCTGCAGCAGGGCGAGAGCGTCGCGGGAGCCACCTTCGATGCCGGCTATGGCAGCTCGAGCCGCGTCTATGAGCGCGCGGCGGCCGAGCTCGGCATGACGCCGGCCACCTACCGCAAGGGCGGGCTCGGCGCCGAGATCGGCTTTGCGATCGCACCCTCGCCGCTCGGCCGCCTGCTCGCCGCCGCCACCCCAAAGGGGGTATGCTTCGTCGGCATCGGCGAGGACGACCGCGCCCTCGAGTCCGAGCTGCGCGGAGAGTTCCCCAAAGCCGCGGCCATCCGCCGCGACGAGGGCCGGCTGGGCTCGGCCATGGCCACGATCCTGGCCTATCTGGAGGGCTCCCAGCCCCATATCGACCTGCCCGTGGATATCCGCGCCACCGCTTTCCAGCGGCGGGTCTGGGAAGAGCTCAGGCGCATTCCCTATGGCGAGACCCGCTCCTACGGCGAGATCGCCGAGGCGGTGGGCGCGCCGCGGGCGGTCCGGGCCGTCGGCCGGGCCTGCGCCACCAACCCCGTGGCCCTGATCGTGCCGTGCCATCGCGTGGTCCGGGAGGATGGCAGCCTCTCGGGTTACCGCTGGGGACTAGCCCGAAAGCAGGCCCTGCTCGAACGTGAGGGCGACCGCTAACGCCACGCTTGCGGGAGGCGGAAGCTGCCCCATACTAGGTTCATGCCCCGCCTCCCCGACGACCAGCAAATCCGACTGTCCCTCTCCGGCCGGAACGTGGCCATGGCGCTGCGGCCGAGCCGCCGCGCCAAGCGCATCATCCTGCGGATCGACCCGGTCGGCACGGTCACGCTCGTCGTGCCGCGCCGCACCAGCCGCGACGAGGCGGTGGCCTTCGCACGCTCCAAGGCCGAATGGCTGAACGACCGGCTCGCGGCCCTGCCCGCGCCCGTGCCCTTCGCCGAGGGGGCCGAGCTGCCGCTGCTCGGCCGCGCGCACCGCATCCGCCACGCGCCCGGCACGCACGGCGTGCGACTCGGGCGCGGCGAGATCGTGGTCGCGGGCGAGGAGGCGCATCTGCCGCGCCGAGTCGCCGATTTCCTGAGGCGCGAGGCGCGGCGCGAATGCGCCGAGCGGGCCCGCCGCTTCGCGCGGCGACTCGGCCTCAACGTCGCCCGCGTGTCGATCCGTGACCCCAAGAGCCGCTGGGGGAGCTGCTCCCACAAGGGGCACCTCTCCTTTTCCTGGCGGCTGATCCTCGCTCCGGAATGGGTGCTGGATTACGTGATCGCGCACGAGGTCGCGCATCTCGTCGAGATGAATCACGGGCCGCGCTTCTGGCGGCTGGTGGAGAAGCTCTATCCCGACAGCGTGCGGCCGCGCGAATGGCTGCGCCGGCACGGCACCCGCCTGCATAGGTACGGATAAGTCCGAGCGTTGTTTTGAAATTTCATTAGTATTGAAATAAACCATTTGGATGCGCGACCCTGCTTCTCATGGGCTTGAGCATCGAGGGGGTCACGGGAGCGCCGTCGCGTCGGCGGCTCCTCACTTGGCTCGGGGCGGCCGGACTGGCCGGGTTGGGCCCGTGCCCGGCCTCAGCCGCCACCGAAGATCCTGCTTTGCCGCCGCTCGTGATTCCGGGCCTGTTCGGGTCTGGCGAGACCCAGGTCGGCGATCCGCGCCACTATGTGCCGAAATCGAGCGTTCTGGACCGCGCCTTCGCGGGGCCCGAGCAGCCGCTCATGCAAGCGGCCGCGGGCGGTTCAGCCCTTCGATGGGAGCGGCTGATCGTCGAGCTGTCGCAACGCGCGCCCGAAGCGCAGATCCATGCCGTCGACCGCTCCGCCAACGCCATCGCCTGGGTCGAGGACGCCGAGCTCTACGGCGAGGCGGATCACTGGGCGACGCCGGCCGAGTTCCTCGGCGCCGAAGGCGGCGACTGCGAGGATTTCGCCATCGCCAAATATGCCGCCCTCAGCCGTCTCGGCTTTGCCGAGGAGCGCTTGCGCATCGCGCTGGTCTATGACCGCCGGCGCCGGCTCGAGCATGCGCTGGCGATCGTCTATTGGGGCGGCGATGCGCTGGTGCTGGATTCGCTCGCCGATGCGCCCATGAGCCACACGAAGGTCACCCGCTACCGGCCGATCTGCTCCTTCAATCGCCGTCAGCTCTGGGTGCACCGACCGGCTTGAGAGGCCGCTTGCCGCTACTGCAGGCACCGATTACATTGATTGCAGTGCAATCACGCCGCGCGGATCGACATGGCGAGCATCACCATTCGCAAGCTGGACGACCGGGTGAAGGCGAGGTTGCGCCTGCGCGCGGCCCGCCACGGGCGCTCCATGGAGGAGGAGGCCCGCGAGATCATCGCGAAGGCCGTGATAGAAACCCGGGCTCCCACCTCCAACTTGTATGACGCGATCCGGAAAATTGTGGAGCCGCTTGGCGGCATCGAACTGGAGCTGCCACTCCGGGTGACCGGACGCGAACCTCCGAGGTTCGATCAGGACGACGATGTTGGTGCTCGACACAAACGTGCTCGCCGAGGCCGTTCGGCCTGAACCTGCACAGGCGGTCGCCGATTGGTTAAGAGCGCAGCCGCAGCAGGACTTGTTTACGACCACAATCTCGCTTGCCGAGATGGCGTTCGGCATAGCGCTGATGCCAGTCGGCAAGCGCAGAGCGAGGCTGGAGCAGGCGGTCGAGAGAATATTCGGCGTCGCATTTGCTGACCGTTTGCTTCCATTCGACGAGGCCGCCGCCCGAAATTACCCGGAATTCGGAGTTGCTCGCCAACGTTTGGGACTGCATGTCTCGCCGGCCGATGCCCAGATCGTTGCGATCGCGCGGTCACGTGGCGCAAGAGGGATCGTAACCCGGAACGTATCGGATTTCCGGGAGTGCGGGCTGCGACTCATCAACCCGTGGGTCGCGCCAACTTAGTCGAAATCCTCGGCGAGGGCGGCGCGCACCTCCTCGGGCACGACCGCCATATGCGCGTAGCTCGCATGCTTGAAGCCGAGCACCGCGCGCGTGCCGGCTTTGCGGAACTTCTCGATCTGCCCGCGCGTGAAGGGGAAGTGCACGAACTGCACCGATGAGGCCTTGCCCTCGGCGGAGGTGCGGTCGACGTCCTGCTCCGGCGCGGCGACCACGGTCTCGTCGGCGAACTCGATGAAGATGGTGTTCTCCACCCCGCCCAGCCGCGCGAGGAAGTTCTTGCGACGGATCGGGTCGTCGATCTCGAACATGATCGTGGCGACCAGCTCGGACCCGTTCGGGATCAGCGGATTGTAGGCGGCGAGCTCGTCGGGGATCTGCTCGGGTCCGCCCTTCTCGATATAGAGCATCTCCTGGACCTGCAGCCACATCGTGTCGCGATTCTCGAAATAGAAGGTGGCGACCGGCCCGACCTCGACCCGGCGCCGGCGCTTGAGCGCCAGCACGCGGGCGCGCTCCTCCTTGCGGCGGCGCACATACTCGGCCATCGGCAGGATGTCTTCGGGCGTCAGCTTGCGGCCCTTGCTCATGCGCGCAGCTCCTCTCCCAATCCGTAGGCGCGCGCGAGAAGCTCGATCGGGTGGCCGATTCGCTCCATCGGCTGCGCCGGATTGGCGCCATCCATCTCCGAGACTCCCTGCGCCAGGTGCATCGCCGCCAGCGGGCATTCGGAGGCGAGATAGCGCTTGCCGCTCTTGGCGGCCTGGCGCATGACCGGCTTGCCCACTTTCATCGCCACCTCGAAATTCTCCTTCATCACGCCCCAGGAACCGCCATGGCCGGAGCAGCGCTCCATCACGGCGAGCTCCGCGCCGGGAATGAGGCGCAGCATCTCCGCGCCCTTGTGACCCATATTCTGCGCGCGCGCATGGCAGGCGATGTGAAGCGCAACGCCGCCGTCGAGCGGCTGCAGCCCCGGCGCCAGCCCCTCCTTGCGCGCGATTTCCACGACATATTCGCTCAGGTCGAAGGTCGCGTCGGCGAGGCGCTTCAGCCCCTCCTCCTTCGGCAGGATCAGCGGCCATTCGAATTTCAGCATCAGCGCGCATGAAGGGATCAGGGCGATGATGTCATAGCCCTTCTCGACCCACGGCAGGAGCGCCGCCGAGACGGTGCGCGCGCCATCAGCGACCGCGGCGAGATCGCCGCGCTCGAGCTTGGGCATGCCGCAGCAGGCCGGATACACGACCTCGGTTTCCACGCCGTTGCGCGCGAGCACGCCGATCGCCGCCTCGCCGATCTGCGGCTCGTTGTAGTTGGCAAAGCAGGTGGCATAGAGCACCGCCTTCCGTCCGAAGGCGGGCGCCGCGCGATTGATTTCGGGCCGCGCCTTCCGCGCGCGCGCGGTCAGCGTCGGGCTGTGGAATTTGGGCAGTTCGGCTTTTCGATCGATGCCGCCTGCTTTCTCGAGAATGGGGCGCGTCAGGCCGTTCTCGCGGCGCGACGCCCAGTTGGCGAGCGGGGCCATCTTGGAGGCGAGGCGCCCGTTGCGGTCGGTCTCGGACAGGCGCTTCTCGGCGAACGGTAGCCCGTGCTTCTTCAGCTCCGCCGCGCGGTAGCGCAGCATCAGATGCGGGAAGTCGAGATTGAATTGGTGCGGCGGGACATAGGGGCACTTGGTCATGAAGCACATGTCGCACAGCGTGCAGGCATCCACGACCTGTTTGAAATCGGCGCTGGCGACGCCCTCGACCTCGCCCACATCCGTGGCGTCGACCAGATCGAACAGGCGCGGGAAAGAATCGCAGAGATTGAAGCAGCGCCGGCAGCCGTGACAGATGTCGAAGACGCGGCGCATCTCGGCGTCGAGCTTCGCCTCGTCGGTGAAGTCCGGATGCTCCCAGTCGAGCGGATGGCGGACCGGGGCCTCTAGGCTGCCTTCTCTCATGAGGGACGCATCTTCAGCTGCGGCCGACGCGGCGGCCGGATACTCAGGGCCTTGCGGATCGAAACGCCAGCGCGAGGGGCGCCGCTGCTGAGCCGAGCGACGCCGCCTCACGTCATGGCGGCAGCATTTGCGGACC
>JAREAF010000010.1 GCA_029240475.1 Rhodospirillales bacterium
AGGTTTGCGCCGAGCCGGCCGACCATGCCGAGCCGCTCGACATCCGCCCCGGCGACCAGCGGGATGTCCATGGGCGGCATGCCCTCCGCTTCGATGCGCAAGGTGGCCACAGGGTCGCCCTTGCGGACGGGCGCCGGCAGGGGCCCCTCGAACCGCACCGCCGCGGCGAGCTTGCGGCGCGCCGAGCGCGGCAGCGTCACCTTCACGTCCGACGCCACCGTGAGCGGCACCGCCGGCGCCGTGCCGAGCCAGACCGGCGCCGTCTCGATGGGCTCGCCGGCCTTGGCGATCGTGGCGTTGTCGAACTCGCGGAAACCCCATTCGAGCAGCCGCTCCGATTCCTGCGAGCGCTCGTTCACCCCGGCGAGCCCGTGCACCACCAGGATGAGGCGCCGCCCGTTGCGCATGGCCGAGGCGGAGAGGCCATAGCCCGCCTCCTCGGTATGGCCGGTCTTCAGCCCGTCCACGCCCATGTTCTTGTACAGCAGGGGATTGCGGTTGCCCTGCTTGATGTTGTTGTAGGTGAATTCGATCTCGGAGAACAGCCGGTAGAGATCCGGGAATTCGCTGAGGATGTGGCGCGACAGGGTCGCGATGTCGCGCACGCTCATCATGTGGCCCGGCTCCGGCCAGCCGGTGGCGTTGCGGAAGGTGCTGTTGGTCAGACCGAGCTTGCGCCCAAGCTCGGTCGCCTGCTCGGCGAAGGCCCCCTCGCTGCCGCTGATGCCCTCCGCCAGCACGATGCAGGCGTCGTTGCCGGACTGGATGATGACGCCCCGCAAGAGGTCCTCCACGCGCACGCGGTCGCCGACATGCACGAACATCTTGGAGCCCTGCATGCGCCAGGCCTTCTCGCTCACCGGCAGCGTGTCGTCCAGCTTCAGCTCGCCGTGCTTGAGCTTGTCGAACACCATGTAGAGCGTCATCAGCTTGCTCATGGAGGCTGGCGGCACCGGTTCGTCCGCGGCCTTCTCGAGCATCACAGTGCCGGTGTCGTAATCGAGGAGAATGGCGTGCCCGGCGGCGGTTTCGATCGGCGCCGCCTGCACGGAAGCGGCCATCAAGATCGCGATCAGCCCGAGCGCGGCGACGGCGGGGCGCAGCAGCAATGCGGTCATGCGTTCATGATCCCCCTTAGGCTTCGCCGCAGTCGGCGGCGGATCGAGCAGCACTCAAACTCAGGTGCGATTACGCCGAAATTACGGTTGCGGCGCTGTCCCGCAGGACCCGCCGCAGCCCGTCAGTCCACCACGATGCGGGCCTCCGGATGGCCGTTCGAGATGACGTTGGAGAGGACCGCGTCGGCCTGCTCCACGCTCGCGATCGGGCCGAGCCGGACCCGGTAGAATCTCTGATTGCCGATCTGCGCCGGCGTCACGCGCGCGGGGCCCAGGGAGCCCAGCTTCGCGCCGAGCTGGCGCGCATTCTCATAGCTCGTGAAGGCGCCCGCCTGGACGTAGATCTGGGTCGGCCGGACCGGCACCTGCATGACCTCGCCATCGAGGGCGGGAGCGGCACCCGCGAGCCCGACGGCGGAGACGGCCGTTGGCTTGGGCTCAGCGCTCGGCGGCGGCGCCGATCCGGGCAGCGCCTCGGCCACGACGATGGCGGCGGGCGCCGCCTGCGGCTTGCCCGCGCCGGAATCCAGGCGTCCCGCGGCGGCAGCGACGACCCGGCTCTCCTCCTCGAGGATCTCGACGCGCACCTTGGCGGTGCCCTGCTTGTGGAAGCCCAGAAGCTGGGCCGCGCGGCGCGACAGGTCGATGATCCGGCCGTGCGCGAACGGGCCGCGATCGTTGATTCGGATCGCCAGCGCGCGGCCATTTTCGAGATTCGTCACGCGGACGATGCTGGGCAGCGGCAGAGTGCGGTGCGCGGCGCTGATCTCGTTCGGGTCGAAGATCTCGCCGCTGGCGGTCGGGCGGCCGCCGAACTCGTCGCCGTACCAGGAGGCGATTCCGGTCTCGGAGTAATTGAAATCCTCGGCCGGATAGTACCAGACGCCGTTCACCTGATAGGGCTTGCCGATCTTGTAGCCGGCCGTGGGCTTCGGCTTCTCCAGCGACTTGATGGTGACCGAAGCCAGCTTGGTCTCCGCGCATCCGGCCAAGCCCACGGCCAGAATCGCCGCGGCAGCCAGAACGCGCAGGGCCGCCGTTGGTCCGGCCATCTGAAGCATCCCCCCGATTGTCCCCCGACCCCGAATGCTTGCCCTACGAACCGCCGGCCAGTCGGTCCGCAAGGTGACCGACCGCGGTGGCGAAGTAGAGCGAGCGGTTCCAGCGCAGGATGGTCCGGTAATTGTCATAGACCAGATACACCGCTCCGCCCCGTCCGGCAGGCTGCGCCAGGGAGGCGGTCAGGGGCGACGGCGGCAACGGGCTGCCGTCCGCCTGGAGCACGCCCATCCGGCTCCACTCGTCCAGGCTGCGGCGCTGCTCGAGCGCGACGAGGCTTTGATCGAATCCCGTCGGCAGGCGCACCTGCCTTCCCCATGTCTGCGTGCCGTTCCACCCGGAGCGCGAGAGATAGTTGGCGATCGAGGCGAAGACGTCCGCCCGGCTCGACCAGATGTCGCGCCGGCCGTCCTCGTCGAAGTCGACGGCGAAGTCGAGGAAGCTCGACGGCATGAACTGGTTCTGCCCCATCGCCCCCGCCCAGGATCCCGTCATGGCGGCCGGGCTGATGTGCCCCTCGTCGACGATGCGCAGCGCCTGCAGCAGCTCCTTGCGGAAATAGGCGCTGCGCCGGCCGTCATAGGCGAGGGTCGCGAGCGCGGCCAGCACGTTGAAATTGCCCGTGAGGCGGCCAAAGTCGCTCTCCACCCCCCAGAGGGCGACGATGAAGCGCGGCTGCACGCCGAAACGCTGCGCGACGCGCTGCAGCAGGACGGCGTTCTCCTCCATGAGGGCGCGGCCTTGCTGGACCCGCTTCTCGCTGACCACGCGGGCCAGATATTCCTCGAAGCGCAGGGTCGATTCCGGCTGGTTGCGGTCGAGCTCGATGACCCTCGGCACCGGCGAGAGGCCGCCGAGCGCGATCGAGATGGTCGCCTCGGAAATGCCGCTCGCGCGGGCCTCGTCCTTCACGCCGTCGAGCCAGCCGGAAAAGTCCTGAGGGTTGGCGGATGCGCCGACCGACGCCAGCGCGATCGCCAGCGCGATGGCCAGCGCCCGAACGTGCCTGAACCGTCCCCTCGCCCGGTTCATCGCAATCCCCCTCGACACAAAATCATCGTCTTGACGATGTCTGTGCCATATCCGAGGCGGGCGCGACAAGCATTTCGCGGGCTTGCGGCACGACAAGAATTCGCGGCCCGCATCAAAGACTTCGGCGGGCCGGCGCTTCTCCGCCCGGGGCGGCTACCGCTCGAACAGGCCGCGGTCGCGGATAAAGCCGGTGCGCGAGTCGAAGGAGAGCGCGGCCAGCCCGAGGCTGCCGTTGCGGTTCTTCAGCACCAGCACCTCAAAGAGGCTCGCCTCGTCCTCGCCCAGCGTCCCGTAATCGACCTTCTCGATGTCGTGGGCCTGCTGGTAGTCGGCGCGGTAGTTCAGGATGCCCATCACCAGGTCGGCTTCCTGCTCGCCGCCGCCCTCGCGCAGATGGTGCAGCTGAGGCCGCCGCGCCGCGATCGCCCGCCGGACCTTCTCGCTCGCGAACGGGCCCTCGGGCACGCGGTCGAGCAGCCGCGAGGCTTCGTGGCTGATCTGAGCGGCCGAGACGATCGCCGTTTGCAGTCCCACGGACAGCCTCTTCAGCATGCGGGCGGTCAGCGCCACCGCATGTTCGCGGTTCTCGAACTGGACGGCCGGCGGCGGAACGATCTGCAGGTAGTCGACGATGATGGCGCCCAGCGGCCGCGCGCCTTCCCTGACGGCGCGCATGCGCGCGTCCTGCGACAGCCGCTCGACGTTCCAGTCGGGCTGGTAGATCACCTCGATGCGGTTCTGGTTGGCGCGGACGTAATCGATCGCCTCCTGCAGCTCCTGCAGGCTGCCCTTGGCGCGCGCGCCCGCCGTGCCGGTCTGCAGCCAAAGCCGGATGTCGCTGTAGGTCCAGCCGTTCACGCCGTTCTTTCGCGTCAGCGCCGAGATCAGCTTGACGAAGACGGATTCGGACGGGACCTCGTAGGAGTAGAGGATGAAGCGCTCCTCGGGATACTTCTCCAGCCAGTGCAGCAGCAGGTTGAGGATGACCGTCGTCTTGCCGTGCCCGGTGCGGCCGGCGATGATGGTGAGCTCGCCGGGATGGAAGTTGACGTCGCGCTGGTCGAGCGCGGTCCAGCCGCAGGTTTTCCCTCGGCCGGAGACCCGCATGCGGTCCAAGAGTGCGGTGACCGTCGATTCTCCCGAACCGTCCATAGGCTCCCCCTTTTGTCCCTTGGCTCTCGAACAAAGGGGTATATTATAAAATTCTGTTGCAAAAAGCAATAATTCGAAGGTTTTAGACCGCCTTAACCGCGTTTTCCAAATCGGCGATCAGATCCTGCACGTCCTCGATGCCGACGGACACGCGCAACAGGTCCTTCGGCACGGGGCTGTCCGCCCCTTCGATCGAAGCGCGGTGCTCGATCAGGCTCTCCACTCCGCCCAACGAAGTCGCCACCTTGAAGAGCTGGCAGGCGCCCCACGCTCTCAGCGCCGCCTCCTCCCCGCCGCGGATGCGCAAGGAGAGCATGCCGCCGAAGCCGCCGGTCATCTGGCGGCGGGCGATGGCGTGATCGGGATGGCTCTCCAGCCCCGGATAGAGCACGTGCAGGATCGAGGGGTGGTCCTCGAAATGCCGGGCGAGCGCCATGGCATTCTCCGACTGCGCCCGTACCCTGAGGAACAGCGTGCGCATGCCGCGCAGCAGGAGCCAGGCCTCGAACGGGCCGAGCACGGCGCCGGCATAGCGCCGGACGGCGATCAGCTTCTCCCAGAAGGGGCTCGGCTCCTTGGCGACGAGGGCGCCGGCGATGACGTCGCTGTGCCCGTTCAGATATTTGGTGCCGGAATGCATGACGATGTCGGCCCCGAGCTCGATCGGCCGCGTGAGCACCGGCGAGGCGAAGGTGCTGTCGACGACGACGAGCGCTCCGGCCCGATGCGCTATGGCCGCGCAGGCCTCGATATCGGCGACCGCCATGGTCGGATTGGACGGGGTCTCGAGCCACACGAGCCTGGTGCGTCCCGGCTGCACCGCCCGCGCGAGCGCGTCGAGATCGCCGTTCGGGACGAAGTCGAATCCGATGCCCCAGCCGCTGGCGATGTCCTTCGCCACGCGGCGGACGCCCCAATAGACGACCTCCGGCAGCACCACCCGATCTCCCGACGACAGGCCCTGGATCAGCGTCGCCGCCGCGGCCATCCCCGAGGAGAACAGCATCGCCGCCGAGCCGCCTTCGAGCGAGGTCAGGAGCTGCTCGGCCTGCTCGTAGGTCGGATTGTCGTCCCGGCTGTAGAGGTACTTGGTCCGACCCGGCACCGCCTGCCGCACATAGGTGCTCGCGGGATAGATCGCCGGGGCGACGCCGCCGGTCGCCGGCTCGACCCAACCCAGCGCTTGCGCCGCCTGCGTTGCAGGCCGATAGCGGTGCTCCTCGGTCATGCTTGGTCCTCGTCGGATGGCCAGAACGGACGAGATATTAGAGGGAGGGTCGCAGGCTTGTCAGCATGGCGACGGCCTGTCCATCCTCCTCCGGCGGCGGCAAATCGGCCCCGCCCATCTCATGCGCGAGCGCTTCCAGCGTGAAGCGGTCGAGCATGACCTCCATCCGCTCCTGCGGCTTCAGCGCCTCCAACCCGCGCAGCCGCGCCTTCAGCCTGAGACCCGTCAGATGGTGCCGCTGCAAGGGATCGATATCGACCGGCTCCGGCAGGAGGCCTAGATGGATGCGGCGCGCCTCGGGATCGGAGATGAGCCGGGACAGCCCCGTCGGGAGAGAGGCGACGGCGCGCAGCTGAGCGCGGAAGCGCGGCAGCCGCGCCAGGACCTGCGGCGGCTCGATCTCTTCGGGGATCAGAAACATGCCGAGGGCGCGCGCCGCGCGACCCATATCCGGCCGGCTGCTGAGCATCGAGAGCGGGATAGACAGCACCAGTCCCGCCAGCACCGGCGTCAGCCACCAGAAGAAATCCGGCATGAAACGATAGGCGGTGATGCCCCACACGAAGCCGAGCGCCGTGCTGCCGCCATGCCGGCGCACGGCATCGGACAGCGTGGTGGTGGCCTCCTGGCGCTGCTGCCCGGCCCAGGTGACCTTCCGGCCGGCGAGGATGCTCAAGACGAACCGCGTCTGGAGCGCGGCCATGACGGGCGCCAGCAGCATCGAGAAGAGGGATTCAAGCAGCACGCTCATGGTCAGCCGCGCCGCTCCGCCGAAGCCGCGCAGCTTGCCGCGCGCGGCATGCGCCAGGATGGCCAGGAGCTTGGGCGCCAGCAACATCCCGAGCGTGACGAGATACAGGATCAAGGTGCGCGTGGTCGTCGAGACCTGCCAGACCGGAAAGAGCGACCGCTCCGGATCGAAATAGACCGGGCCCAGCATCGCCGCGCGCGCCGCCTCGATCGTCGCCACCAGGAGGAGCAGCATCCAGAGCGGCGAGGCCAGGTAGGACATGATGCCCATCAGCAGGTGCAGCCGGCTGATGAGGTTCAGGCCGCGCGTGCCGATCAAGCGGACATGCTGGAGGTTGCCTTGGCACCAGCGCCGGTCGCGCGCCGCGTGGTCGATGAGCGTGGGCGGCGTCTCCTCATAGCTTCCGTCGAGCTCGCTGGCGAGCCAGACGGTCCACCCCGCCCGGCGCATCAGCGCCGCCTCCACGAAGTCGTGGCTGAGGATGGCGCCCCCGAGCGGCTCCCTGCCCGACAGCACCGGCAGCCGGCAGTGGTCGACGAAGGGGCGGATGCGGATGATGGCGTTGTGCCCCCAATAATTCCCCTCGCCCGCCTGCCACCAATTCAGCCCGGTGGCGAACATGCCGCCATAGGCGCCGGCCGCGAATTGCTGGATGCGCCCGAACAGCGTCTCGCGGCTGACCGGCATCGGCGGAACCTGGATCAGCCCCACGCCGGGATTGCGCTCCATCAGGCGCACCATGTGAACGAGCGTGCCGCCGCTCATCACGGTGTCCGCGTCGAACACGATCATGTAGCGATAGCGGTCGCCCCACCGCGCGCAGAAATCGGCGATGTTGCCGACCTTGCGATCGACGTTCTCGCGGCGCTTTCGATAGAAGAGCCGGTCGGGGTCGCGGGCGAGGTCGCGCAGCCGCGCGAAGGCCAGCTCCTCCTCCACCCACAGCTCCGGGTCGTCGGTGTCGCTCAGAATGTCGATGTCGAAGTCCGCGAGCACCCCACGGTCGTCGAGCGAGCTCATCGTGGAGGCGACGCCGGCCATCACTCGCTCGGGATCCTCGTTGTAGACCGGAACCACGATGGCCGTGCGGACGGGCAGACGGCGCCCCGCCTCCCACGGTTCGAGCGTGCGCGTGATCGCGAACGGGTCGCCCCCGCGCAAGATCACGGCGAAGCCGAACAGCGATGTCCAGAAGGACGGGGCGATCCAGGCAAAGAGCACGAGGAAGAGGCCGAACTGGATCCATTCCAGGGCGCTGAAGCCGTTGGCTGCGAGGGCCGACGCCATGGCGGCGGCGCCGATGGCGATGGTGGCGATCGCCAGGAGCGCGAATATAAGGCGCCGCAGGAAGGCGTGCCTGCGGATCCGATCGATCGTCTGGCGGCTCACGCGGCGTCTGGCCGCGGCGGCCCGCTTGCCCTCATCCTAAAAAGGGGTGTGGTCATGGCATCCAGCGGTAGGTCCAGGTTTCCGTAAGAATCTGCTCGTTCTGGCGCAGAAACAGCCGAAGCTCGACTGGGTCGCCGGTTTCGGGCTCAAAAAGCATCGTCGCGCGCCAGCCGCTGGTGACTGGGTTGCGCTGCAGGTTGAGGTGGATGAGGCGGGCAGGCTTGACGGATGCCTCCGCGGTGATGGGCGCATCGTCCGGCAGGGCGGGCAGCGGTCCTCCGTTGAAGTCGATGACCATGCGGACCGCATTCTCGAAACCCGGATTGTACAAGCTGAGGCGCGTGGCCACGGCCCGGCCGAGCGGCGGTAGCTGGTCGTCCTCGAGGTAGGACCGCAGCGAATAGGAGCGCACCAGCTCCTGTCCCTGCTTCATCGATCCGGAGGGGACCCAAACGGCGACAAGATTGTCGTTGGCTTCCGATTCCGTCGGGATCTCGATGAGTTCGACTACCCCCTCGCCCCAGTCGCCCTTCGGCGCAACCCACATGCTGGGGCGCAGCTCGAACCGCGATTCCAGGTCCTGGTAGTTTGCGAACTCGCGGTCGCGCTGCAGCAATCCGAAGCCGCGCGGATTAATGAGAGGCAGGGTTGTGATCTGCAGCGAGCCCGGGTTGACGCACGGCCGCCAACGCCATTCCTCCGGGCTCGCCGCAACGAGCAGGCCGTCGGAATCGTGGACCTCGGGGCGATAGTCGACAACCTGTTTGCGGTCGGCCTCCCCGTAGAAATACATGCTGGTCAAGGGCGCGAGACCCAGCTTGGCGATGTCCCGGCGCGCATAGATCGCGCAGTCTATGTCCATCATGGAGGCGGCGCCCGGCCGCAAAATGAATTGGAACGCGCCCGCGACGCTCGGGCTGTCGAGCAGCGCCCACAGGCGGATGAACGACGCGCCGGGAGCCGGGCGCTCGATCCAGAAACGCCGGAAGAGCGGGAACTCCTCCCCGCTCGGCAGGGCCGTGTCGATCGCGAGGCCACGCGCAGAGGCGCCATACACCTGCCCTGCCCCGAGCACGCGGAAATAGCTGGCGCCCAGGAACGCGGCGACCTCGTCCTTGTAGTCCGGACGATTCAGGGGATAGTGCAGACGCAGGCCCGCAAAGCCCAGATCCGCTGGGACCGGCTCTGGAAAGGCGTTATTGCCGTAATGGAACTGACCGGGGTCAAAGATGATGGGCTGCACTTTCCCGAACGCCACAACCGCGACATCCACCCGCGGCTTGTAAAGGAAGCCGCGGTGGAAGAACTGCACCTCGAAGGGCAGGTTCTCGTCGCGCCAAAGCGCCCGCTCCAGCCGGTAACGGATGTCGCGATACTGGTCGTAGCCGAGGTCAGCCAGATAGTCGGGCAGGCCGTCGTCTGCGTCCTCGTAGTCGCGGGAGGCTGCCTGACGGGCGAGATCGCGCACGAGGTCGAATGAAAAAGGCTGCGGCTGAGACCGCTGCTCCGCTGCAGGCGGCGGTTGGGCCGGCTGCGTCTGAGCCAGCACCATGCGGCCGCCAAACACCGAGAACGCCGCAGCGCCCGCGAGAAAGCGACGACGGCGAATAGGACGGACAATGCCCGTCAGGCCAGTGGACTCCAGGGGCAAGGGCACGCCCGATCGACGTTTCAGATGAATTGTGGACAAGTCGCCGCATAGAACGGCAGTAGCAACCTTCCGTTGCCCGACCCCCGTGCCAAAGGGGCTAAGCCGGTGTGCGGACATTCATAAACGGATTCGCGTGCCCAGATAGACGGCGGGAGGAGTGGTCCCGGTGTCTCGTCCGCAGCTGCGAACCGTCCTGGTCTGCGCGTTGTTCGCGTGGCTTTGGCTGGCTCCGGCCGACGCCGCCGCGGACCGGTTCCGGCTCACCGTATCCGGCAGCACCTTCGTCGATTTCGAAGGCGATTGCCGCCTGGTGGATGAGCGTGGGTTCGAGGTCTGGGCGCGCCTGGCGGGAGCCGTGCCTCAGTCCTATGCCATCTTCGCCGAAGCTGTGGCCTGCGAGATCCGAAAGGCCGATCTAAGCGGAACCCTGACGGTCCGGCTCGAACGCAACGGCACGGTGGTCGCGCGCGGCAGCACGCGCTCCAGCCTCGGCGAGGTCAGCGTCCGCAGCGCCGGTCCTTGGGGCCCCGCCCGCGCGACCGTGAAGGTCGTTCCCATCTTTCCCAGGCACACGCTCCCGCCGCCCTCGCGTCAGCCCGGGCTGCCGCCCCTCAACCCGCCCATCGTCCCGCCGCTGCGCGGGCAGAGCGTTCCTCCGCTGCGCTGATCGGCTAAGCTGTCCACATGTCGCGCCTCGACAGCATGATCCGCCGCCTCTCTGCGCAGCGCGCCTGCCTCGATGCGTTGTCCGGCCTGATCGCGCACATTCCCGGTCCCGTGCTGGAGATCGGGCTCGGCAACGGACGGACCTACGACCATCTGCGCGAGCGGCTGCCCGGTCGCGAGATCCTCGTGTTCGACAGGGTGTTGGCGGCCCACCCCGACTGCGAGCCGCCGCCGCACCTCTTCTATCTCGGGGAGCTGGAGGAGACGCTGCCGCGGGCCCGCGAGCGGATCGGCGCAAGCGCCGCTCTCGCCCATGCCGACATCGGGAGCGGTCGTTCCGAGCAGGACCGGGCGGTGGCCGCCCTCCTCGCGCGTCTGCTGCCGGCCCTGATGCGGCCGGGCGGTCTCGTTGTCAGTGACCAGGAGCTGAGCGCCCCTGAATTTCGGACGGAGCCTCTGCCCGACGGAGTTCCGTCCGGACGCTACTTCCTCTACCGCTGCCGCGCTCAGGGCAGTTTCTGATCGAGCAGCAGGACCTCGTTGTAGAGATTGTCGATCTGCTCCGGCCGCAGGCGCCGGGACTTGTAAAGGCGCGGCTGCGGGATGGGTTCGATCTCCGCGCGCGCCGGCGCGATCGGGCTAAGGCGCCGATCGATCGCCAGCACCGCCGGACCGGGCGGCAGGAGCGCCGCCGCCACGGCGAACGCGTTTCGCGCCAGCCACAGCGGATCCTCCGCATGGAGGAGCTGGTGATAGGCAATGCCCTCGCCTTTCTTCTTCACCTGCACCGCCAGGGCGCTGGAGCCGCCCAGGCCTTCCGCGCGCAGCAGCCGCAGGTCGCGAATACCGGCGTGATGCGCAAGCGGCGGTCCTGACGGGGTGAGTTCGGCCAGCGCGATGTCGGCCACTTCTTCCTGCGGCCGCCGCAGGATCCAACGCTCCCGATCGAGGATCGAGAAACCGGCATGCGCGAGCAGCATCTCCTGCACCTGCGGGGTCGCGGTGAGGTCGGTGTAGGTCACGGCAGGGTCCGAGGTCAGGTCGAGCACCATCTTGCGCCCATGGCCCTGTCCGCGATACGGCCGCAGCAGATACCAGGAGGACATGTTGCAGAATCGGGCCGTATCGCCGCCGATGCGCCGGTCGACATAGGTGGCGCCGAGAAAGCCCACGGCGCGGCCGCCGTCGATCAGGACCCGCCCGCAATCGGGCGCGTCGGCCGGCCGCCAGGGATAATCGAAGAGCAGCCGCCATCGCTCGCGCGGGATCCTGGCGCTCATATGCGCGTGCAAGAGCTCGACGATCGCCTCACGGTCGTCCGGCCGGGCGGGACGAATGGTCGCGCTCATGCGGCGCCGAATGCCTCGGGCGCCGAAACCCAGTGCACTGCGCGCAGCCTGGAGAGGCGTTGCGCCGCCTGCTCCAGGAATTCCCATCCGGGCTGGTCATGAGCGAGGTGGTGCGTGAGCAGCCCGGTCGGCTCCTCGGGATCGGCCCTGCCCTCTCGCCGCGCCTGAAGATGCTCGGCCAGCGCGTCCGTCACGCGCTCCGCGCCGCGAAAGATACGTCCCTTGCGCCATGCGATCGGATCGGCATGCGTGTGAATCTGCACCAGCCCCCTCGCCGCGTGCGCTTCCGAGCGCGCTCCCCAAGTCGACAGGCCGATGAAGCCGAGCTGCGGGAGCCGGGGAATCAGCGCCACATCGATCCGGTTCCAGGGCGGCACAAGGACGGGCAGAAAGCGCGGGCCGAACAATAGCGCCAAGCGCTCGCGCCCGCTCCTCAACTCGGCCGCGACCTGCTCCAGCGGCCGGGCGCCGCCACATTCGAGCGCGCGCATTCCCTCGGGCGCATGGTTCCGATGCGCAAACCCGTGCTGGAGGACCGTGACCTGTTCCTGCTGCGCCAATGTGTCAGCGAGGCCCTGCTCGGCCAGAGCGGGAATCACGGCGAGCGCGACGGGAATGCCGTGACGCTCGCTCAGCCGCAGCAGCCTGTCCAGCGCGGGCGTGGCGGCGACGGCGTCATCGTCGCGCCACCACAAGGTGGCCTGCCGCCCCTCCGCGGCCCAGGCGTCGAGTTCGCGATCCAGTCGATCCCAGCTCATGGCGGGGGGAGATTAGCCCGCTTTTGCGCGTTCCGGGAGCGGTGGATATGGGTTGGCGTTGCCTCCGCACCCGTGTTTAGGTTGAGCCCTCCAACACGAAAGACGCAAAGCGAAGGAGCGGCGGCATGCGGATCGCGATCATCGGGCAGCAGGAATTCGGGAAGGCGGTCCTCGATGCCTTTCTGGCGCGCGGCGATACGGTCGCGGGCGTGTTCGTCGCGCCCGAAAAGCCGGGTGCGCGACCCGATCCCCTGCGGCTCGCCGCGGAGGAAAAGGGCCTGACCGTGTTCCAGTTCGGCTCCTATCGCAAGCCGGACGCGCAGGAGGCCTTGCGGCGGCTCGATGTGGAGCTCGCCATCATGGCTTACGTGCTGCTCCTAGCTCCGCAGGATTTCGTGCGCATTCCGCGGCACGGCACGATCCAGTACCACCCGTCCCTGCTGCCGCGCCATCGCGGCCCAAGCTCGATCAACTGGCCGATCATCCAGGGCGCCACGCGAACGGGGCTCACCATCTTCCGCCCGACCGACGGGCTCGACGAAGGTCCGATCATCCTGCAGAAGCAGATCGAGGTCGGGCCCGATGAGACGCTGGGTGATGTCTACTTCAACAAGCTCTTTCCGCTCGGCGTGCAAGCGATGCTGGACGCCGCCGACCTGGTCGTTGCGGGGCGCCACGAGGAGCGCGTCCAGGATGAAACGCAGGCGACTTACGAAGGCTGGTGCCGCGAGGCCGAAGCGCGCATCGACTGGGTCCGGCCGCTGGATCAGGTCTACAACTTGATCCGGGGCTGCAACCCGGCGCCGGGCGCCTGGACCACGCTGAACGGCACGAGGCTGCAGATCTTCGACAGCCGCAAGATCCCGTTCCGGCGCTTCGCCGACGTGAAGGGCGGGATCGGCGAGATCGCCGACGTCGGCGCGCAGTCCTTCAAGGTCACCGCCCATGGCGGCCAGATCGAGGTGCTGCGCGCGCGCCTGGGCGATGGGAAGAAGGTCGGCGCGGGAGAGCTGGCGCGGGCCGCCCAGCTTGCTCCGGGGATCAAGCTGGGCGGCTGAGGCTCGCGCAGCTTCAGTCGACGACGCCGCGACCGGTCATGTGCAGCTCGGAGAGATGCGCGTGCCGGCCCTTGACGTCGAGCGGCACGGGGCCGGTCGCGCGAGCGGTGCCGCTGGCGAACTCGGCCGTGTGGTACTCGAAGCCCTGGGGCAGCGTCAGCCGAGCCCGATGCGCGGCGCCCGTGACCGGATTGCGGATCGGCTCGGTGGTGGCTTGCAGCACGCCCGGGACCACGATGCGTCCCTCGCGGCCGTCGACATCCGCCTCGATGGTGATCGGCTTGAAGATAGGTTCGTGCACCGTCTCGAGGGTGCTGGCGAAGACCTGGAACACCGTCGCCCCGGGATCGGAATGCTGCCCCGAGAGGATCGTCAGCAGTGCCTCGCGCTGCTCGGGCGAGGCGCGTTCGTCGATGATCGGCAGGCACTGGCCCCTGCCCTCATGGATGGCGCCCGGCCATGCCAGGAGCGCGACCAGGGACAGGCCGTCCAGGCGTGTCGATCCGAAATGACCTTCATCGATGCGCACACCGAAGGCGGCGCGGCAATTGCCCTCGCTTGGCAGGGCATTGAACTGGCAGGGGCAACCGTAATTGCAGTTGCAGGTGACGATCTCGGGCCCGCGGATCTTCCACTCGGTCATGGATCACCTCCTCGCTGCTTGGAAGCGGCGATCCTATCAGCCTCGTGCGCGCAGGGCCGGCGGCTGCCCCGAATGGAGTCGCAAGCCTATCCCTTTGCCCCGCCCCGTCTGCTCGGGGCGGGAACTCTCACAAGAGAATGCCGGCGATCGCCAACCAGATGAGCAGGGACAGGCCGCAGGCAATCAGGATGCCTCGTGCCGGGCGGCTCGGATCTTCGACCGCGTGAGTGAGGTCCGCAGGTGTCTCGGGCCGAAGCTCGGCCGCCGTCTCAACAAGGCGAAATTTCGCGGAGCTGCTCATATGGAAGCCTCCAGAGGCTTCCTTCATGAGACCTCAAGATCGTTAACGAAAGATTGACCGACGTCAAAAAAGCGCGAAATCTGGACGACCCCAACGCCGGATCAGTCGGCGATGACCAGGACATCGTCGGGGGAGAAGCTCACCACCGTCGCCTCGCCGATCGCGGGCGGCGCGGCGGCGGGATTGTTGAAGGTATCGAGCGAGAGGAAGAGGTCGTCCACCTGGACCCGGACCCGGATGACCGAGCCGAGGAAGCTGACCTCCGACACCGTCCCGGGAAGCTCGAGGGGCCTTCCCGGCTCGCTCCCGAGCGAGACCACTTCAGGCCGCAGAGAGAGCGAAATCCCCTCCCCCGCGCCGGCGGGCAAGCGCCGATCGAGCCGCAGGTCGCGTCCGGCCGCCCGCACCGTCCCGCTCGCCGGGTCGAGAACGGTCGCCTTCAGAACGTTCAGCGTGCCGACGAAGGAGGCGACGAAGCGGGTCGCGGGGCGATTGTAGATCTCGAAGGGCGTGCCGACCTGCTCGGCAACCCCTTCATGCATCACCACGATCCGGTCGGACATCGAGAGCGCCTCTTCCTGGTCGTGCGTGACGTAGATGGTCGTGATCCCGAGCTTGCGCTGGATCGAGCGGATCTCCTCGCGCAGGGAGACGCGGATCTTGGCGTCCAGAGCCGAGAGCGGCTCGTCGAGCAGCAGCACTTGCGGGCGGACCGCGAGCGCCCGCGCCAGGGCGACACGCTGTTGCTGGCCGCCCGAGAGCTGGAACGGGTAGCGCTTGCCATGCTGCGGCAGCTTGATGATCTCCAGCATCTCGGCCACGCGCCCGTTGATTTCCGCCCGCGAGGCTCCGGCGACGCGCATCCCGAAGCCGATGTTCTGCGCGACGGTCAGGTTCGGGAACAGCGCGTAAGCCTGGAACACCATGCCGATCTTGCGCTGGTTGGGCCTGAGATTCGTCACGTCGCGTCCGCCGATCGCGATCCGGCCCGAGCTCGGCGTCTCGAAGCCGGCGATCATGCGCAAGGTCGTGGTCTTGCCGCACCCCGAGGGCCCGAGAAACGAGACGAACTCCCCCGGGGCGATGTCGAGGTTGAAGTCGCGGACGACCTGGGTTGGGCCAAAGGCCTTGTTGATACGGTCCAGCCTTATGAAGGGCTCGTTCATGCTCATCCGGGACGTTCAGCGGTCTTCGGCGCAAATCTGGACACCACCTGGATCAGCACCATGCACGCCCAGGTGATGGCGAAGGCCACGACGGCGAGGGCCGCGGGCTCATAGGCTCGGTTGGCGCCGAGATTCTGCATGTAGGGTCCGAAGGCGGGCCGGTTCAGAAGGCTCGCCATGGTGAACTCGCCGATCACGATGGCGAAGGTGAGGAAGGCGCCTGAGAGCACCGCGATCAGCACGTTCGGCAGGATGATGCGCGCGATGATCGTGGGCCATTTGGCGCCGAGTATTTCGGCGGCCTCGGTCAGCGTGCGCACGTCGATCGCGCGCAGGCCCGTGTCCACGGCCCGGTACATGTAGGGCAAGGCCAACGTCACATAACCGAAGATCAGGAGGATATCGGTGCCTCGCCGCGAGCCGGTGAACGGGAGGAACGATGAGGAGTTGTACATCCGCAAATAGCCGAACACGATGACGATCGCCGGAATGACAAGCGGCAAGAGCGTGATGAATTCGATCACCGGACGCAGGTAAGGCAGTTTCAGGCGGATCCAATAAGCGGTCGGGACGACCAGCAGGACCCCGACCAGAATGGTCATCAGCGCAACCAGCGCGGAATAGCCGAAGGTCTCCTGGAAGCGCGGATCGGACAGGATCACGCGATAGGCTTCGAAGCTGTAGGCGCCGCGCTTCATCCGCATCGAGAATTCGAACGTGGCGATCAGCGGCAGGAAGAAATAGGCCATTCCAAGCACGAACGCGACCCAGGCGCCGATCCTGCCGGGCTTCATCGCAGCCACCGCTCGCTGCGGGTGCGGAACCAGATATAGAGAAGGTTCGACACACCGGTGATCACGATCATGCCGAAAGCAAGCGCATAGCCCAGATGCGGGTTATGGAGGACGTCTCCCCGGATCTGCGCGAACAGCAGGATCGGCACGATATTGAGCGAGGATCCGGTCAGCGCGTAGGCCGTCGCGACCGCGCCGAACGAATTTGCGAAGAGCAGGACCAGCGTGCCTAGGAAGCTCGGCCAGAGCACCGGCAGCGCCACCATGCGCCAATATTGGAAAGTGGTCGCGCCGAGGGTCGTCGCCGCCTCCGACCATTCGCGCTTCAGCCCATCGATCGCCGGCGTGATGATGAGGATCATCAGCGGGATCTGGAAATAGAGATAGGTGATGGTCAGGCCCCAGAAGGACAGCAGATTGAAACCCAGCGAATAGATGTTGATGCCGAACAAGGTGTTCAGCAGCACCGTCACCAGCCCGAGCCGGCCGAGCGTGGCGAGGAAGGCGAAGGCCAGCGGGACGCCCGCGAAATTGGAGGCCACGCCCGAGAAGGTCAGGGTCGATGCGCGCAGCCAGTGCGGCAGCCCGCCCCGCGCCGCCGCGATCGCGATGGCGAGGCCCATGAGCCCGCCGAGCACGGCCGAAGCCAGGCTGATGCGGATGGATATCCAGTAGGCGCTGCGGATCGAAGGTTCCGAAAGCCGGAAGATGTTCTCGAGCGTGAATTCGCCCTGGTTGTTCTGGAATGCGCCGACGATGAGGTAGAGCGTCGGCAGGATCAGGAACATCAGCGCGAAGATCAGGAACGGCGCCGCGCCCAGCCAGTCGAGCGGCAGGCGCCGGCGAAGCCTCGATCCGCCGCTGGTGCTGTCCGTCACGGGAAATGCTTTCCGGAAGAAAAGCCGGGCGGCTCCGCGCCGCCCGGCTGGCATTGCACTACTGGACGTTCGCGCCGACGACGCCGTCCCACTGCT
>JAREAF010000226.1 GCA_029240475.1 Rhodospirillales bacterium
GGTGCGCGAGGACCATCTGCCCGATGTCCGAGACTGACGGACGCGTCAGCCGGCTGATCATCGATCTCACGGCGATCCAGCGCAATTACCGGCGCCTGCAGGCCGAGCTGCGGCCCGGCGCGGAATGCGCGGCGGTCGTCAAGGCGGATGCGTACGGGCTCGGCGTTGCGCCGGTGGCGCAGGCCCTGGCCGGTGCGGGGGCGCGCCGCTTCTTCGTCGCGCAGTTCGATGAGGGGCTGCAGTTGCGCCCTCTCCTGCCGGACGCGGAGATCTTCGTCCTCAACGGCTTGCAGGCCGGGCTGGAGACGTATTTCGATTCCGAGAAGCTCATCCCCGTTCTCAACAGCCTTGGCGAGATCGCGCTGTGGACGGCGCATGCGCGCGCAGCCGGGCGCGCGCTTCCGTCGGCGGTGCATCTGGACACGGGCATGAGCCGGCTCGGCCTGCCGCGGGGCGAGGTCGAGACGCTCATCGCCGAGCCGCAGCGGCTGCGCGGCCTCGATCTGAAGCTGCTGATCAGCCATCTCGCCTGCTCGGACGATCCGGAGCACGAAGCAAACCGCCGGCAGCTCTCGCTCTTCCGCCAGTGGCGCGAGAAGCTGCCCGCCGCGCCCGCCAGTTTCGCGAACTCCTGCGGCATCTTCCTGGGCTCCGACTACCAGTTCGATCTGGTGCGTCCCGGCGCCGCATTGTACGGCGTCAACCCGCTCAGAAACTGCTCCAATCCGATGGAGCAAGTCATTGTGGCAGAAGGACAAATCCTTCAGGTCCGGGACGTTGACAGGGGTACCACCGTTGGCTATGGTGCGACCCACCGCATCGAGAGCCCAGCCGCCCGTCTCGCCACTGTCGCTGTCGGTTACGCCGACGGGTATCTGCGCTCATCCAGCGGTCGCGGCCTCGCCTATCTTGGGGACCGGCTCGTTCGCGTGGTGGGGCGCGTCTCGATGGACCTGATCACGATCGATGTGACCGACCTGACGCCCGATGCGGCGCATCCGGGCGCTTGGGTCGAGCTGATCGGCCCGCACCTGCCGGTCGACGACGTCGCCGAGCGCGCCGGCACCATCGGCTACGAGATCCTGACCAGCCTCGGCCGCCGCTATGCGCGCCATTACCTCCGGCCGGACGGCTGAGCGGCGCATGGTCCCGATCGTCCAGCCGCTCGGCCGCGCGTTCCTCGGCTTCCTCGAGACCACGGGGCGGATCTGCATCTTCACGCTGACGGCCGTCTCGCACGCGCTGCGCCCGCCCTATTATCCGCGCCTGATCCTGCGGCAGATGGTGGAGATCGGTTACTACTCGCTGCCGGTCGTGGGCCTGACCGCGATCTTCACCGGCATGGTGCTGGCGCTGCAGAGCTACACCGGCTTCACGCGCTTCAACGCCGAGAGCGCGATCCCCAACGTCGTGGTGATCTCCATCGCGCGCGAGCTGGGGCCGGTGCTGGCCGGGCTCATGGTCGCGGGGCGCATCGGCGCGGCCATCGCCGCAGAGATCGGCACCATGCGCGTGACCGAGCAGATCGACGCCCTGACCACGCTCTCGACCAACCCGTTCAAATATCTGATCGCGCCGCGCCTCATCGCGGGGCTGCTCATGCTGCCCTGCCTGGTCCTCGTCGCCGACATCATCGGCGTGTTCGGCGGCTACGTGGTCTCGACCGTGAAGCTCAGCTTCAATCCGCAGGTCTATATCCGCAACACGATCGACTTCCTGGAGCCGATCGACGTGATCTCGGGCCTCGTCAAGGCGGCGGTGTTCGGCTTCATCGTCGCGCTGATGGGCTGCTATCACGGCTACAATAGTCGGGGTGGCGCGCAGGGCGTCGGCGCGGCCACCACGAATGCGGTGGTCTCCGCCTCCATCCTGATCCTCACCTTCAACTACGCGATCACCGAGCTGTTCTTCGCGCGATGAACCGAGCCGTCCCGAAAATCGCGCTGAAGGGCCTAAAGAAGCGGTTCGGCCCCAAGATCGTGCTCGACGGCATCGACCTGGAGGTCGCGACCGGCGAATCGCTCGTCGTCATCGGCGGCTCGGGCACCGGCAAGTCGGTGCTGCTGAAATGCATCATCGGCATCATCGAGCCCGACGAGGGCACGGTGCTGATCGACGGCGAGAATACGACCCACCTCGCCGGCGCCGACCGCACGCGCCTCATGCGCAAGTTCGGCATGCTGTTCCAGGGCTCGGCCCTCTTCGACAGCCTGAAGGTCTGGGAGAATGTGGCCTTCGGCCTCATCCAGGGGCGGGGCGTCGGGCGGACCGAGGCCAAGGAGATCGCGCTGAAGAAGCTCGCCGCCGTGGGCCTGCCGCCCGAGGTGGGCGATCTGTCGCCGTCCGAGCTCTCGGGCGGCATGCAGAAGCGCGTCGGCCTCGCCCGCGCCATCGCCGCCGAGCCGGAGATCATCTTCTTCGACGAGCCGACGACCGGCCTCGACCCGATCATGGGCGACGTCATCAACGACCTGATCGTCGAGTGCCGCAGGCAGCTCGGGGCCACCACCCTCTCGATCACCCATGACCTCGCCAGCGCGCGCAAGATCGCCGACCGCGTGGCCATGATCCATGGCGGAAAGATCGTCTGGTCGGGTCCCGTCTCGCAGATCGACCGCTCCGGCAATCCCTATGTGGACCAGTTCATCCACGGCCGCGCGGAGGGCCCGATCAAGATGCCGGTGAAAGTCAGATGACAGAGAACAGATGTCAGATGCCTTGCTCGACCCAACGATCTGGCATCTGTCCTCTGACCTCTGACCATGGCTAAGAACCGCAGCACCTTCGTCTGCCAGGCCTGCGGCAGCGCCTATCCGCGCTGGGCGGGGCGGTGCGAGGCCTGCGGCGAGTGGAACTCCATCGTCGAGGAGGCGACGGTTCAGGAGGCGGGAAGCAAGCTCTCCCGCCGCGGCAAGCGCATCGAGTTCGCCCCGCTCGAGGGCAGCGAGCCCGAGCCGCCGCGCCGGCCCACCGAAGTGGGCGAGCTGGACCGGGTCACGGGCGGAGGCCTCGTTCGCGGCTCAGCGCTGCTGGTCGGGGGCGATCCGGGCATCGGCAAATCGACCCTGCTGCTGCAGGCGGTGGCCTCGCTCGCCTCGGGGCCGAAGGGCGCGCCTTGCGCCTACATCTCCGGCGAGGAGGCGATCGAGCAGGTGCGCCTGCGCGCGCGTCGGCTCGGCGTCTCCGGCGCCAAGGTGGAGCTGGCGGCGGCGACCTCCGTGGCCGACATCGTCGCGACCCTCGACCGGCTCGACCCGCCGGCCGTGGTGGTCATCGATTCGATCCAGACCATGGCGCTGGACACGCTCGACTCGGCTCCGGGCACCGTTGCCCAGGTGCGCGCCTCGGCGCAGGAGCTGATCCGAGTCGCCAAGCGCCGCGGCTTCGTGCTGATGCTGGTGGGGCACGTGACCAAGGAAGGGGTGATCGCGGGCCCCCGCGTGCTCGAGCACATGGTCGATGCCGTGCTCTATTTCGAGGGCGATCGCGGCCATCAGTTCCGCATCCTCAGGGCCGTGAAGAACCGCTTCGGACCGACCGACGAGATCGGCGTCTTCGAGATGACCGACCGCGGCCTGATGGAGGTTCCGAACCCCTCCGAGCTGTTCCTGGCCGAGCGCCGCGGCAATGTCAGCGGCACCGCCGTCTTCGCCGGTATCGAGGGCACGCGGCCGGTTCTGGTGGAGGTGCAGGCGCTGGTCTCGGCTTCGCCTTTGGCCACGCCGCGTCGCGCGGTGGTGGGCTGGGATTCGGGCCGCCTCGCCATGGTTCTGGCCGTGCTGGAGGCGCGCTGCGGCCTTGCCTTCGCGGGAAATGAGGTTTATCTGAACATCGCCGGGGGCTTGAGGATTTCGGAGCCGGCCGCCGATCTCGCGGTGGCGGCGGCGCTGGTCTCATCGCTCAGCGGCCGCCCGGTCCCGGAGGATATGGTCGTGTTCGGCGAGATCGGTCTTTCCGGCGAGGTTCGGTCGGTGAGCCAGGCCGATCTGAGGCTGAAGGAAGCCGCCAAGCTCGGCTTCGCCCGCGCCCTGGTGCCGCCCTCCCGCCGCCGCCGCGAGGGCGCCGCCGCCCCGCTCCGCACCGTCGAAATCGCGCATCTGCAGGACATCGTGGATATCGTCGGGCCTGGGGCCCGCTCCGTCTCGGCGCGACGGGAGCGGCTGCCCGGATGACGCCGGACATCCTCGACATCGCCGTCATCGCCATCGTGCTGATCTCGGGCCTGCTGGCGCTGGCGCGGGGGTTCGTGCGCGAGGTCCTGTCGGTCGGCGCCTGGGTCGGCGCGGCGATTGCGACACTTTATCTCTTCGAGTTTGCGCAGCCCGTGGCTCGTACCTACATAGAGGTCGAGCTGATCGCGGACATCGTTGCCGGCGTGGCGCTGTTCGTGGTCGCGCTGATCGCCCTGTCGCTGATCAGCCATGCCCTGTCGCGGCGCGTCCGGGACAGCGCGCTCGGGCCGCTCGACCGCTCCCTGGGGCTGGTCTTCGGCCTGGTGCGCGGGGCGGCGTTGGTGGCCCTGGCCTACCTGATCTTCGCGGCGCTGTTCCCGCCCGAGGACCGGCCGGCCTGGGTGGTTGAGGCCCGCACCGAGCCCTTCATGGCCGAGGGGGCGGAGGTGCTGGCGGCGGTGCTGCCGGAGCGCTGGGTCGCCCAGAGCGTCGATGCGGCCGAAGGCGCCAAGAGCGCGGCCGGCCAGGCGATGGAGACCGGCAAGGCGGTGCAACCGCTCGCCGAGCCGTTGTTCAAAGCGCCGGCGATCGAGACCAAGGCCGAGCCGGTCGATCCCGGCTACAAGGACCAGGAACGCAAGGATCTGGAGCGGCTGATTCAGAGCAGCCAATGATGGAGAGCCGAGGGACGATGCTGACGACGCACCCCTACGACGACGACCATCTGAAGGAGGAATGCGGCGTCTTCGGCATCTTCGGCCATCCGGACGCCGCCGCCCACACCGCGCTCGGGCTGCACGCGCTCCAGCACCGCGGCCAGGAAGCGGCGGGCATCGTCAGCTTCGACGGACAGCAGTTCAACGCCCATCGCGGGCTCGGCCATGTCGGCGAGAACTTCTCCTCCGAGACCGTGATGCGCAAGCTGAACGGCCATTCCGCCATCGGCCATGTGCGCTACGCCACGACCGGCGACACCATCCTGCGCAATGTGCAGCCGCTCTTCGCCGAGCTGGATTCGGGCGGCTTCGCCATCGCCCATAACGGCAACCTGACCAACGGCTACAAACTGCGGCGCGAGCTGGTCCGGCGCGGCTCCCTCTTCCAGTCCACCACCGACACCGAGGTCATCACGCACCTGGTCGCGACCAGCGAGCGCGGCAGCCTGATCGATCGGATCATCGACGCGCTGCGCCAGGTCGAAGGCGCCTATTCGCTGGTGGGCCTGAGCGAGACGGCGGTGATCGGCGTGCGCGATCCCTTCGGCGTGCGCCCGCTGGTGCTGGGCCGGCTCGGCACCTCGCCGATCCTCGCATCGGAGACCTGCGCGCTCGACATCATCGGCGCGGAGTTCGTCCGAGACGTCGAGCCGGGCGAGCTGATCGTGCTCGACAGCTCAGGGGTCCATTCGCTGCGGCCCTTCCCGAACGCGCAGCGGCGCTTCTGCATCTTCGAGTATATCTACTTCGCCCGCCCCGACAGCGTGGTCGAGGGCACCAGCGTCTATGACGCGCGCAAGCGCATCGGCGCCGAGCTGGCGCGCGAGAGCCATGTGCCGGCCGACGTGGTGATCCCGGTGCCCGATTCCGGCGTG
>JAREAF010000227.1 GCA_029240475.1 Rhodospirillales bacterium
AAGATGCAGCGGATCGACATCGAACCGCTCGGCCAAAGGCAGCAGGAGGGGCATGATGAGCAGGATGGCCGAGTAGATGTCGAGGAAGCACCCGACCGCGAGCAGGACCAGATTGACGATCAGGAGGAACATGGCGCGCGAGGGGAGATGCTCGCCGGCCCAGCCTGCCAGCCGCGTCGGAATCTCCGCATCGACCACATAGTTGGTCAGCCCCATGGCCGTGATGAGCACCATGAAGATGGCGCCGATGAGGATGGCCGAGCCGATCAGCACCTGCGGAAACTGGTCGCGGAGCGACAGCTCCCGATGGATGAGGAGCTCGACCGCCAGCGCATAGGCCACCACCATGGCCGATGTCTCGAGCACCGTCATATAGCCGCCGAACAAGCCCCACAGGAGCAGGACGGGCAGCAGCAGCTCCCACTTGGCGTGCCAGAGCGCGGCGGCCGCCTCGCGCGCGTCGAACCGCGGACGACCGGTCTCCATTCTTGCGCCGGTGTAGACGGCGTACGTGGCCACCGCCGCCACCATGAGCAGCCCGGGGACCAGCCCGGCCAGGAACAGGTCGAGGATTGAGACGTGCGAGACGACTCCGACCAGGATCACCGGCAGGCTCGGCGGAAAAAGCAACCCGAGCGCGCCGGTGGACGTGATGAGACCGAGCGCGTAGCGCTCCTGATAGCCGTTCTGCCGCAGGATCTCGAACAGCAGCCCGCCAAGCGCGAGGATCGTCACGCCCGTGGCTCCGGTGAAGCTCGTGAACAGCGCGCAGATCACGACCGTCGCAAGCGCAAGCCCGCCGGGAATCCAGCCGAACAGCGCCCGCGACAACCGCACCAGGCGCCGGCTTGCCCCGCCGCCGGCCAGAACCATGCCGCCGAACGTGAACAGCACCAGAGCGGGCAGGGACGGGGTGCTGATGAGCCGGTAGCCCTCCACCGCCAGCGCGGCGGCCGGGATCTCGGCGTCGATAAAGAGCAGCAGGGTTGCGCCGCCGAGCACCGTGAAGATCGGCGCCCCGAAGGTGCCGCTCAGCACCAGCAGGACGAGGGCGGCTCCCAGGAGCGGTCCGGGGACGGGGCGCCCATCACGCCTCCGCCGATCACGGCGGCAAGCGCGATGCCGGCGAGCGCCGCCGGCGGGTCTTCCTCCACCGTGTGAAGGATCATCAGGAGGAAGGCGATGGGCATGATCGACTGGAAGACCCAGACCGGCACCACGCCGATCATCAGTGCGGCCGATGCCTCGCCGATGACGAACAGCGTGCAGGCCCAGGCCAGGCCCGCCAGGACGGCCGCGGTGATGAGCACGGCCAGCCGCTCGGCCGGACGTTGCAGTGATCTCGGCAGCAGCCCCACGGTTCGCGCCAGCATCAGATGCCGGCCTTCCCGCAGGGCTGCCACCGCCCCCAGCAGGCCTACCCACAGAGTGAGATTCCTCAAATAGCCCGCGCTGCCTGGAAGACTGGTCCGGAAGACGTCCCGCAGCACCAGGTCGACCAGCGGCAGCGCGCCCAGCGCGACCAGCGCCGCGCCAGCCGCCCAGTTCTCGAGCTTGCGCAGCGCCGGCGCAAACATCGGGTTGGCGACCGCCAGACTCATAGCGCGCTCTTTTTCCGGAACTCGTCGCGCAGCCGGATCACCTCCTCGGCGGCCGCGGGCGGCACCGAGGGGCCGATCAGCTTGGGATATGCGGCGCGGGCGCTCTCTTCCCATTCGCGCATCGCCTCGGGAGTGACCTCATGGACGGTCAGCCCATGCTGCTGCATCACCGCCACGGCCTTCTCTGCAAGGCTGCGGATCGCCCCTTTCTGGCGCTGCCCCGCCTCTTCGGCGGCCTTGAGCAGTTGCGGGCGGAGCTCCTGGGGAAGCCGGTTCCAGACCTCCAGCTTCACCACTGTGATGCCCAGCAACGGCGTCCAGTTCACCCGGGTCATGTGCGGAGCCAGCGGGAACCACTGGAACGACAGCGCGGCGAGCGGCGGCGCGGCGAAGGCGTTGATCAGCCCCGATTGCAGGGCGGTGTGCAGCTCGGTCGCGGACAGCGGCACGGGCTGGAACCCGGCCTCCTTCCATGCCTCGGTATAGGCGCCGCCGGACTCCCACCAGAACAGCCGCTGCGGCTTCAGATCGTCGGGCCGGACCACGGGCTTCTGAGTGAAGAAGTGAACGAAGCCCGCATCGCCCCAGGCGACCACCTTGTAACCCTTGGCCTCCAACGCCGCATCGAGGGCGGGGCGCTTCAGGGCGAGCACATGGTCGAGTTCCTCGTAATTCGCAAACACCATGGGGAGGAGGTAGGCGCGGAAATCCGGGACCAGGTCGGATAGCCCACCGCTGGACAGCGCCGCCGCCTGCAGCTGCCCCACCCGCATCTTGCGGATCGTGTCATCCTCGTCGCCTGATACGCCTCCGGCGTAGATGCGAACCTCGATCTCGCCGCCCGAAAGAGCGGACCATCTTTCTGCGATTTCGCGCAGAGCTTCGTGCCAGGGAGAACCCTCGGGGGCGAGGGTGCCGAGCTTGATCAGCTCGCGCGCGCGGGCTTCGACGGAAGCGCCGACGGAGAGCAGGGCGAGCAGCGCGAACAGCGCGAGGCAGCGGTAACGGCCGGTCATGGTGTCCTCACATGTCGAGAGAGATGAAAAGCTCTGGTTCGCGTTCGCTGAGCCAGGCGGCGCGCCGGCGTGCGATCGCGTTCTGAAGCCGCAGGCCGGGTTCGGCATCGCCGGTCTGGCGCACCAGCTCCACCAAGCGGCGGAACTCGGCGACATCCTGCGCCGGCACGGCGACCGCTTCGGCGAGGGCCAGATGCACGGAGGCGCGGTTCCCTCCGGACAGCGCGAGCGCACGCTCGTAGTGACGTCGCGCCGCCTCCGCGCTTCCTCCGGGGCGGCCGCCCTCATAGGAGATGAAGAACTCGTGCGCCGCGCCGTTCTGATGCGTTTCGTCGAGCTCCAGAACGCGGCGGACCATTGCCGCCGCGATCGGCAGCTCGCCAAGGAGAGCCAGGTTGCTCTTGTCGGCCGAAAGGGCTGCAGCCCAGGTCGCGCCGGCCAGGTACAGGGCGGATAGGTCCTCGATGCCGGTTGCGGCGAGCGCCTGCTCGGGGTTGCCGAGCAATTCGGCGCGGAGCCCGGGATGCCTCTGCTCCAGCAAGGTGAGGGCATAGTCGCGTGCGCGCGTGAAGTGATCGCTTGCGCGCCGGTGCGTCACCCGCGCCTCGTTCCAGCGCTCCGCGCCGAGGCGGTCAGCCTCGTCCTGAAGCAGGAGGGCGTATCCCGCAAAGCCGGTCGACAGCGCCAGCAAGATGTGCGGATTGTCCGGCGAGGCGCGCTGCAGGCCTTCCAGCGTCTTCAGACCGAAAGGCAGCGAATCCTTCACGAGGTCCGGATCGGTCTCCTCGGCATAGACGCCGGGTTCCGCCAGCGACGGCCCGATCGCGTCGGCGGCAAGCTTCTTCATGGAGCAGCCGCCGACTCCGACAGCGAGCAAAGCGGTCAGCAGCAGCACTGGTATGGAGCGGCTCATCCGGTCTCTCTCCCCCATTCGGCTCTGGCGACGGTGAGGTTCTGAAGGCGGCGCGGAAATCGAAAGCGATACGGATTGCCCGAGCGTCGGGTGCGTGCGCGGCGCGCCCTCTGCGACACCGAAGCGCGACTTCCGGCGGCGCAAATCCATTCGCAGTTCCAGCTGCCGGATGTGAGATCGGCAGGGGAATGGATGGGGCGGGTTGATCGGCTATGTCAGATCGTGCATCCGGCCACTGCAACCGAGCGCAAAGCCGAGACAGCTTCTCGCCGGCGTCGCGAACGATGAGGCGCCCGATTTCGGCGCTGCTCGTGCTCTCGCTCGTAGCGGCGTGCGCTTCCGGCCAGGGCCGGGGAGCTGCGCCGGCCTCCGAGCAGGAACAGGAAGAATCGGCGCTCGGCACGATCGCGTCCCATGCCGGCGGCGGCGCGCTCTTCGGCACCGCGCTCGCCGCGGGAATGATGCAGGATTGTCAGGGGGAAGGCTGCGCCGTTGGCCTGCTGATCGGAGTGATGCTCATTCCCGTGGGAGCGGTGATCGGAGCGGGGGTCGGACTTGCGAAAGTCGCGATCGCGAACGAGCGCGACAAGGCGCCGGCGGAATCGCCCGGGGAGGACGCCTGTTCCGATCCCGCGGCGGCCGATTGGCTGCGCGAATGCCGGCAGGATCAAGGGGCGGTGCCGCCGGTCTTCTCGCCGTCGCCGGATCGATCGCAAGCCCAGCGGAACCCGCAGTTCGACGCCTGGTTCGACGGATGCGCCGCGCTTCTGGAGCGCAGGCTGGATGCTCAAGAACGCAGGCTGGTCCCTGCCATGTGCCGCTCAGAGTCCGTCCCGAGCTGGTGGCGGACGGAGTGTCGGCAAAAGTCGGCCGCCGCCGAGGAGGAGGCCCGGCGCGCCCGCCTCCTGCTCGACGCCGAGCGCTCCAGACTGGAGCGGGCTGGCCACTGCTCCTTGTCATAGACGGCAAGGCGCGAAGCGGGGCGGCGCGAGACAATTCGTCGGCCGCCGCCGCCCCGTATTCTCACTTTCCCAGAATTTGCCTCAACTGCCGCTGGCCCAAGGGCATCGGCGCTCCCGATTTGAACGCGATCCAGATCCATTGCTGCGCCTTGCCGGAATATTCCCGAGGCATGTCTTCGCGCGTGCGGTCGAATCTCCAGGCGGTCGCCGCATATCTGCGCGCGAGCCTTTCGATCTCGCGCGCCTTGCCGCTGGCGCTGAGGCCGCAGAGATAGAGGCTTGCGAGCTGGCGCAACGCCGCATCGCGCTGGCGAATCGCCTCCTCGCGCCACCAGGGCACGCCGCCCTTCGGCACGCGCAAGCCGAGGGCTTCGTGCAAGCTGCGGGCCCTGTGATTGAGGAACGTCTCCAGGCCCTGCCCGAGCCAGTTGGCTAGATCGCCCTCAAGCCTCTGCCCCTCGCGACAACATTTGGCCACGAGGCGCAAATTAGCAATCGCGCTCAACATCCCCACCTCCCCGCGATGAATGAATGTTCATTCATTTTGCCGCACACCAAAATCAGCCCCCGAGCATCCGAAGACAGCCTTCGGCGACCGGCCCAGCCCGCAACGTGAGCGGACCGTCGAGTCGGTCGGAGAAAATCTTCGTGTCGATGGTCTGAATCACTGCCCCGGTCACCATCGAAGTCGAGAGCTCCACGTCCTGGCGCGGGATCTCCCCGTTCCGTACGGCTTCAGCGATGATCGTCCTGAACACCATGTAGGGGTTCCCGAGCCTTCGGTTCACGCGGTTGAGATGCAGGTGCCGGGCGAAGAACACATACCGGACGAGCACCCAATCCTCGTCGAACTTCTGGAACACATGCTTGACCATGCCCAGCAGCTTGGCGCCGAGCCCGTTCTGCTCGCTTGCGATCTTCCGCAGCTCATGGCCGATCTGCGAGAAGTTCTCCGAGAACAGTTCCCAGGCCAGCTCCTCCTTGCTGACGAAGTGGTTGTACATGGCGCCTTGCGACACGCCGGCATCCCGTGCGATCTCCCGGATCGATGTTTCGGCGATCCCTTGCTCCACGAACAGCCGCATCGCCGAGCGCTCGATCCGATCCCTGGTATCCGTTTCGCGTCCCAATTCCAGACCTGCCATGAATGAACGCTCATTCACACCCTACGCCGCTGCCGCGAAGCTGTCAATTTATCCGGAAGTCGCAGAGAACAGTTCGAGAAAGGATATGAGGTTTTTGCCCGGCTGGAGGCACGGTGCC
>JAREAF010000228.1 GCA_029240475.1 Rhodospirillales bacterium
GGCCGTTAGCAGGGCGCCCGGCCGGCCCGCAACGGCCGCCTCTTTCCAGGCGAGCGTGAAGGGCTCGCGATCCTGCCCGAACCGGCCTTCCGCCTTGGCGGCCCCGGCGCCGAGCGCGAAGGCCGATCCGTCGGGAGCGGAGGCGAAGAGCGGCTGCTCCTGCGGCTGCAGCGGAATGCTGAGCGCTGTCAGGCGGGTCGCGCCGCTCTCCAGCGCGCCTATGGAGAGCGGGGCGGGGCCGGTGAGCCTGATCTCGGTCCGCTCCCCATTGAACGTGGCGCTCACCGGAGCCGTGAGGGACAGCTTTTTGAGGCTGTAGCCGGCCAGGGTGAGATTGGGAGCGTTCAGCCGGAGCCGGGCGCTGGCGGAGGTGGCGCCGGCTTGCGGAGAGAGGGACCCCTCCAGGACCAGCTCGAACAACTCCGGCCGGGCAAGGGTCAGCCGGCCGGAGGCGGAGAGACCGGACGAGCCCTGGGTAATCTGCGAACCCGGATCGGCGGTCAGGAAGAGCGGTCCCTCGGCGAGCGCCGGCTGCATCGCCGCGGGCAGGGCGCCCACCAGCTCCGGCGCGAGGCGCCCCTCGACATTGGCAGCCTCGGCGAGCGTGGCGGCTCGGGCGGCCGGATCGAGTTCGACACTGGCTTGGAGTTGCGCCTCCGTCATCAGCTCCGGAACCGCAAGTCCGTCCCCCTCAAGAGCGATCTGGAGCCGCTGCGGAGTTTCTCCCAGCAGGCTGAGCTCGAACCGCCCGCCGGGCGCGGTGAGGCGCAGATCGCCGGCCACCCTCCCGCGCTCGTACCAGGCGGACAGATTCCCCGAGGCCGCTGCCGTCCCGATCTGGAAGAGCGGCGAGCGCAGATCGGTCCAATTCAGCTCCGCGGTCGCGGCGGGCGTGTCGCCGCCGAAGGCTGCCGTGAACGGACCTGCGAAAGACGCGGACAGGAGGGGGTGGGTGATGCGTCCCTCGCTGACCCGGCCCGAGATGGACAGCGCCGATCCGTCCTGCTTCAGGCGCAGCTCCAACGCGGCGCTGAGCCAGGGCGCTTGGATCGCCAGCTTCAGGGGACCCGCCCCGGGCTCGATCGTCACCGCGCCCTCCAGGCGCGCGGTCACCTCGCCGGTCGGCGTGGACGCGGTGACCGCGCCGTCCACGATCTCGAGCGGCGCGGGCAGGCCGAGCTGCGGCGCTTGGCCCTCCGATGGCTGGTCGGAGCCGCGGAGCAGGGGATCGAGGCTGCCGAAGGACACGTCCCCCGCGTCGTCCACCGACATCCGGAGGCGCGGGCGCACGAGGCGGATCCGCTCGATGCGACGCTGCGCCAGCTCGGGGAGGCTGTACTCGACCGCGAGCTCATCGGCGGTGAAGGCTCCATCCGCCCCAAGGCGCACGCCGCGCAGGGTGGTGCCGCCGAGGCCTGGCGCGCCCACCTCCATCTCGACCGCCTCGATGCCGCGCTTGCCCAGCTCGGCCTTGACCATCCGCTCGATGGCGAAGGGCGCGACGATGAGGGCTGCAATGGTGAGGACGAGTACCACGGCAAGCAGTGCAATCAGAATGCGGCCGGTGCGCCTCATTCCGTTACCCAGCCAAAAAGAGGGCCGGTGCGGCGCATGCGGCCGCCCGGCCCGCAATGGAGACTCCTCTGTCCCTCGCTCAGGCGATCGCCGCCACCGCGCGGCGAGCCATCACGCCGATCAGATGCGCCCGGTAGTCGGCCGCGGCGTGGATGTCGCTGTTGAGCCCGTCCGCCGAGATCTTGATCCCCTTCAACGCATCGGGAGAGAAGTTCTTGGCCAAAGCCTGCTCCAGCTGGGTCGCGCGGAACGCGCAAGGTCCCGCGCCGGTGACCGCGACGCGGACGCCGCCTCCCGTGCGCGCCACGAACACGCCGACCACAGCATAGCGCGAGGCCGGATGGCGGAACTTCTCATAAGCCGCTCGCTCCGGGATCGGGAAGCTGACCGCGGTGATCAGCTCGCCCGGCTCCAGCGCCGTCTCGAACAAACCGCGGAAGAAGGAATCCGCCGGGATGGTCCGTCGCGAGGTGTGGACGGTCGCGTTCAGCCCCAGCACGGCGGCGGGATAATCGGCGGCAGGGTCGTTGTTCGCGAGCGAGCCGCCGAGCGTGCCGCGATTGCGCACCTGCGGATCGCCGATCACTCCGGCGCAGTGCGCGAGGGCGGGGATCGCGCGCTTCACCTCCGCGGAGGCTGCCACGGCGGCATGCAGGGTCATCGCGCCGATCCGCACCTCCGAGCCGCTGACCTTGATGCCCCGCAGGTCGCCCAGGCGGGCGAGGTCGATGAGGTCGGTCGGCTGCGCAAGGCGCAGCTTCATGGCCGGCAGCAGCGTCATGCCGCCCGCGAGGAAGCGGGCCTCGCCGGCTTTCGCGGCCAGCGCCTCGGCTTCGGCCGCGGAAACAGGGCGGTGATAGGCAAAGCTGTACATGTCTGCCTCCCTCTATTCCGCGGCCCGGGCCATGCCGGCGGTCTGGATCAGGCGCCAGGCGCGCTGGGGAGTCGCCGGCATCTCGATGTCCTCGATGCCGAGCGGGCTCAACGCGTCGATCACCGCATTGATGACGGCCGGCGGCGAGCCGATGGCGCCCACCTCGCCGACGCCCTTCGAGCCGAGCGGGTTGTGCGTGCACATGGTGTTGTGCGTCTCGACCGTGAAGGAGGGCAGGTGCTCGGCCCGCGGCATGGTGTAATCGTTGTAGGAGCCGGACAGGATCTGCCCGGACTCCTTGTCGTAGACGCAAATTTCATAGAGCGCCTGGCCGATGCCCTGCGCCAAGCCGCCATGCACCTGGCCCTCGACGATCATCGGATTGATGACGCGGCCGACATCGTCCACGGCGGTGAACTTCACCACCTCGGTGACGCCTGTCTCCGGATCGACCTCGACCTCGCAGATATGACAGCCGCCGGGGTAGGTGAAGTTCAAGGGGTCGTAGAAGGCCGACTCCTCGAGGCCGGGCTCCAGCTCCGTGATCGGATAGTTGTGCGGCACATAGGCGGTCAGCGCTATTTGGCCGAAGGGCACGGAGCGGTCGGTTCCAGCGACGGAGAAGGTGCCGTCCTTGAACTCGATGTCCGCTTCGGAAGCTTCGAGCAGATGCGCGGCGATGCGCTTGGACTTCTTCACGATCTTGTCGAGCGCCTTGACGATCGCCGAGCCGCCCACGGCCAGCGAGCGCGAGCCGTAGGTGCCCATCCCGAACGGGATCTTCGAGCTGTCGCCATGCACGATATCGACATTCTCGATCGGCATGCCGAGCGTGTCGGCAACGATCTGGGCGAAGGTGGTCTCGTGCCCTTGCCCGTGGCTGTGGGTGCCGGTCATGACCGAGACCGAGCCCGTCGGATGCACGCGGATCGCTGCGGACTCGTAGAGCCCGGCGCGCGCGCCGAGCGAGCCGACAACGGCCGAGGGCGCGATGCCGCAGGCCTCGATATAGGTCGAGATGCCGATGCCCCGCAGCTTGCCGCGCTTCTTGGCCTCGGCGCGGCGGCTCTCGAACCCCGCCCAGTCGGAGTTCTTCAGCGCGATCTCGAGCGTCGATTGATAGTCGCCGCTGTCATATTGCAGCGCGACCGGGGTCTGATACGGGAAGGCGTCGCGCGGGATCAGGTTGCGGCGGCGCAGCTCGACGCGGTCGATCTTCATCTCGCGCGCGGCCTTGTCGACCAGCCGCTCGAGAAGGTAGGTCGCCTCGGGCCGGCCCGCCCCGCGATAGGCATCGACCGGGACGGTATTCGTGAAGACCGTCTTCACCTCGGCGTAGATGGCCGGCGTCGCATAGACGCCCGCCAGCAGCGTCGCATAGAGATAGGTCGGCACGCAGGTCGAGAAGGTGGAGAGATAGGCCCCGACATTGGCGATGGTCGCGACCCTCAGCGCCAGGAACTTCCCGTTCTGGTCCATCGCCAGCTCGGCATGGCTGACATGGTCGCGGCCATGGGCGTCGCTGATGAAGGATTCGCTGCGGTCGGCGACCCATTTCACCGGGCGGCCGAGCTTGCCGGCGGCCCAGGTGACGATCGCCTCCTCGGCATAGTGGTAGATCTTCGAGCCAAAGCCGCCGCCGACATCGGGCGCGACCACCCGCAGCTTGTGCTCGGGCAGATGCAGCACGAACGCGCCCATCAGGAGCCTGATCAGATGCGGGTTCTGGCTGGTGGTGTAGAGCGTGTAGTCGCCGGTCGCGCGGTCATACTCGCCGAGCGCCGCGCGCGGCTCCATCGCGTTCGGGATGAGCCGGTTGTTGACGAGGTCGATCTTGGTCACGTGATGCGCTGTGGCGAAGGCCGCCTCGACGGCCGCCTTGTCGCCGAGATGCCAGTCGAAGCAGACATTGTTCTTCGCCTGCTCCCAGACCTGGGGAGCGCCGGGCTTCGCGGCGGCGGCCGTATCGACGGCGGCGGGGAGCACCTCGTAATCGACTTGAATGGCCTCGGCGGCGTCGCGCGCCTGGTTGCGCGTCTCGGCGATCACCACCGCAACCTGATCGCCGACATGGCGCACGCGATCAGGGACGAGCGGCGGGTGCGGCGGCTCCGCCATCGGCGTGTCGTCCTTGTTCTTGATGAGCCAGCCGCAAGGGATGCTGCCGACATTGTCCTTGGCCATGTCGGCCCCGGTGAAGATCGCGGCGACGCCGGGCATACGCGCGGCGGCGCTGGTGTCGATCCCCAGGATGCGCGCATGCGCATGGGGCGAGCGCAGGATCACCGCATGGAGCTGGCCCGGCCGGTTGATGTCCTCGGTATAAGTGCCGCGGCCGGTCAGGTAACGGCGGTCTTCCTTGCGGCGCACCGGCGCGCCGATGCCTTGCACGGTCATCGCTTGCCTCCTGCTGCCATGGCCTCGGCCCCTGCTTTGATCGCCTTGACGATGTTGTGATAGCCGGTGCACCGGCAGATGTTCCCGTCGAGCCATTCGCGGATGTCGTGCTCGCTCGGGGTCGGGTTCTGGTTCACCAGGTCGATGGCGCTCATCACCATGCCCGGCGTGCAGAAGCCGCATTGCAGCCCGTGATGCTCGCGGAACGCCGCCTGCATCGGCTGCAGCTCGCCGTTCGACAAGCCTTCGATGGTAGTGACGGCCGCGCCCTCCGCCTGCACCGCGAGCATCGAGCAGCTCTTCACGGACAGCCCATCGAGATGCACCACGCAGGCGCCGCACTGGCTGGTGTCGCAGCCGATATGGGTTCCGGTCAGGCCGAGCGTATCGCGCAGGAACTGAACGAGCAGCGTGCGGGGCTCGGCTTCGCCGGAGACCGCCCTGCCGTTCACCGTCATCGTCACGGTGGGCATCGGCTTCACTCCCTCTTGCGCAGAGGCGGCCCGGGATGCGCTGTTCGCGCGGGATGATTTGGTTTCGCGCTGAGGAGAAGCTGTTCGCTTTGTTCTTTGACCGCCCTGCTGGCGGCTAGTGTTGCTGGCGCCGTCGCTCCCGGTCAAGAGCGGCGCCGGTGGGGGGTCAGGCGCCGAAGATCCAGGCCAGCAGCAAGAGCGTCAGAATGAGGGCGGGAATCCAGATGAAGGCGGGCAGGCGTCGGGTCGGCGAGGGCAGCGGCTCCATCGTCGCTCCTGAGGCCGGCGCGGCCCCCAAGGGCGGAATGAGGTTCGGCCGGCCGGGCTCGAGCGGACGGCGCGCCTCGTCCGGGGCGATCGCCTCCTGCGGCGCGGGCGTACCTTCCGCCGCGATCTTCGCGGCCAGGCAGGCGAAGAACTGG
>JAREAF010000229.1 GCA_029240475.1 Rhodospirillales bacterium
AGATGCGCCTCGTCGAAGAAGAACACGACCTTGGGCTTGTCCAGATCGCCCGCCTCCGGCAGCTCCTCGAACAGCTCGGAGAGGAGCCAGAGCAGGAAGGTGGCGTAGAGGCGCGGGCTGTTCACAAGCCGGTCGGCCGCGAGCAGGTTGATCCAGCCCATTCCATTCGGATCGGTGCGCATGAAATCGGCGAGCTGCAACGCCGGCTCGCCGAAGAACTGCTCCGCGCCCTGGCTTTCGAGCACCAGCAGCTGACGCTGGATCGCGCCGACCGAGGCCTTGCTGATGTTGCCGTAAGTGCCGGTGAGCTCGCGCGCATTGTCGGCCAGGAACGCCATCAGCGCGCGCAGGTCCTTCAGGTCGAGCAGCAGCAGGCCCTGGTCGTCGGCGAGCTTGAATCCCGCCGCGAGCACCCCGGCCTGCACGTCGTTCAGCTCGAGAAGGCGCGCGAGCAGGAGCGGGCCCATCTCGGATACCGTCGCGCGGATGGGATGGCCCTGCTCGGCGAACAGGTCCCAGTACAGGGTCTGGAAGCCGCGATGCTGGTAGGGCTCGAGTCCGACCGCCCTGGCGCGCTCCTCGAAGCGCGGCTGCCCGCCGCCGGCCTGGCTGATTCCGGAGAGGTCGCCCTTCACATCGGCCATGAAGACCGGCACGCCAGCGGCGGAAAAGCCCTCCGCCAGGACCTGCAGGGACACCGTCTTGCCGGTGCCGGTGGCCCCCGCGATCAAGCCGTGGCGGTTGGCGTATTGGAGCCACAGGGATTGCGGCGCCTCGCCGCCGCGGCCCAGAAAGACGCCGTCCGTCATCGGATGCTCCCGCTCATCTTCTCGCCCGGCACTCTACAACACCGGGCCAGAGCAGCTATCTTCATCGACCGAGGGTCACGCGCTCAGCGGCTACGGCGCTCCCGAGACCAGGCTGGTGAACCACTCCGGAGCGGCGAGCGCCTCGATGAGCATGTCAGTGACGGCGGCCGGCTTTGCGGGCAGCCTTGCCGCCGGGGCGGCGACCGGCCTCGGCACCATCCCCATCTTCCTGTTGAGCCGCAGCATCGCCGAGCGCCAGGAAGCCCTCTTCCTGAGCTTCGCGGCGGGCGTGATGCTGGGCGCATCCTTCTTCTCGCTCCTCATCCCAGCCCTCGGCGCTGCGCAGGCGCTCGGTTTCGGCAAGGCGCCGGCGACCCTGATCGCCGTGGCGGGGCTGCTCAGCGGCGCGGGGGCGATCTGCCTCGTGCACCAGCTGCTGCCCCACGAGCATTTCCATCTCGGCCCGGACGGCGCGCTGGCGACGGCGCGGATGCGGGTGCGGCGCGTCTGGCTGTTCGTGGCCGCGATCACGCTGCACAACCTGCCGGAGGGGCTGGCGGTCGGCGTCAGCTTCGGCAGCGGCGACTTCGCGGCAGGAGCCAAGGTGGCGACGGGCATCGGGTTGCAGAATATGCCCGAGGGCCTGGCGGTCGCCGCTTCGCTCGCGGCCAGCCTGGGCTATCCCCGCTGGAAGGCGGCGGGGATCGCCACCCTGACCGGGCTCGTCGAGCCGATCGCGGGGCTCGCCGGCGCCGCGACCGTTGCGGCGGCGCAGATCCTCCTGCCCTGGGGCCTTGCCTTTGCGGCGGGAGCCATGCTCTTCGTGATCAGCCGCGAGATCATCCCCGAGACGCACAATACGGGGCGCGGCAACGTGATCACGACCGCCTTGCTGCTTGGCCTCTGCGTGATGATGTTCCTGGATATCGTCCTCTCATGAGCCTGGCGCGCGAGCGATTCTGGCAGGCGGCCGAATGGACCGTGCTGCGCATCGGGGCGGGAGTCAGCATCGCCGCCCGCCTGGGCCTGCTCGAGATCAAAACCCTATTGGTGATCCTGCTGTTCGCCGGCGCGGCCTGGGGCTTCGCCGAGATCGCCGACGAAGTCGGCGAAGGCGAGACGCGCAGCTTCGACGAAGCGGTGCTGCTGGCCATGCGCGAGCCCGGCGACACCAACGACCCCATCGGCCCGCGCTGGTTCGAGGAGGCGGCGCGCGACGTCACCGCGCTGGGCGGGCTCACCGTGCTCCTTCTGGTCACGCTTTCCTCGGCGGCCTACATGCTGATGGCGCGCCGGCCCAGGATGGCGCTCCTCCTGACGCTCTCGGTCGTCGGTGCGCAGATCCTCAGCAGCGCCCTGAAGCATGGGTTTGCGCGGCCACGACCCGACCTCATCGCGCACGAGGCCTATGTCTACACGGCAAGTTTTCCCAGCGGCCATTCGGTGATGGCGGCGGCCACATATCTGACACTCGGCGCGCTGCTGGCGCAGGTGCAAAGCCGCCGGAAGCAGAAGATGTTCCTCTTGGGCTTGGCCATGGCGCTGGCGATTCTGGTCGGCTTCAGCCGGATCTATCTCGGCGTTCACTGGCCCACCGACGTGCTGGCCGGCTGGACGGTCGGGGCAGGCTGGGCGGCGCTGGTCTGGCTGGTCGCCCGGGTCCTGCAAAGGCGCGGGCTGCTCCGCCATGCCTCCGGCGAGACCGAAATCCCACCCCCTTCGGAAAGTTCTTCCTCCTCGAACGTTACATAGGCCCGGGGCGAGGGGCGGCTTTCGTCCCGCCGTGATGCTTTGAGTTCAGGAGGTGCCCATGCCGGGCGGCGACGACAAGCAGCGGATTCGCGAGCGCGCTTACGAGCTCTGGGAGCGCGAGGGGCGCCCCCAAGGCCGCCACATGGATCATTGGGTGCAGGCCGAGCGGGAGGCCGAAGACCGCAGCGGGGCCGAGGGGACAGGGCGCCCCGGCGGCGATGCCGGGCTGTTCGGCGAGGAGCCCGGCGGAACGGCGCCCACGGGCCGTGGCGCGGGTCAGCCCTCGGGCGGAGCGGAGCGCGGCTTCGGCGCGGCCGGCGGTCTGGGCGGCACGGACAATCTCGAAGGCATGCGGCGCGAGAGCGGGTCAGGGCAGGCGGACCAGGCCGCCATCGCGCGCGGGCCCGGCCGCATGGGCGCGACCGGCCAGCCCGCCCGATCGGACGAGCCGGGACAGGGCGTGGTGGACAAGCCATCGCGCTCCCGACGCAGGACCGGCGAGGAGCTGAGCGAAGCGGGAGCGAAGCGCTCACAGCGGCGGAAGGAGTAGCGATCTGCGCCTCTCCCGCCCGCGGGAGGGGCCGCGATGCTGGTCTGACTTCTGACCTTCACCCCCAATCCCACCCCTACCCCGTCGAGGGGGAGGGCAAAGAAGCCGCGCGGCGTGACCGGTGTCCTTCCTGAGTCTTCACCTCTCCCGCGCGCGCCTTGACCTCTCCCGTCCGGGTGAGGGCCGCGAGCGCGTCAGCGCCTTTCCACCTCTCCCGCGAGCGGGAGAGGTGTCTTGCGAATCTTTACCGGTCCTGGCTTCGCTTGGGCAGACCGTCCCCGCCGCACGGGCGAGGGTCAACACTCCTTGCGCCCGCGATCACCTCCAGAGATGATCGCCGCGCCATGGAGCTGCCGCTCGACCTCCCCGCCCTCCTCTATCTCGCCGCCGTCGTCCTGATCGCGGCCTATGTGCGCGGCTTTGCGGGATTCGGCTTCGCGCTCATCTCCGTGCCCAGCCTCGCGCTGCTGCTGCCGCCCTCGGAGGTCGTGCCCGCGCTGTTCCTGACCTCGCTCGGCTCGGCCGCGCATCTAGTGCCGCGAGTCTGGAGTAATGTGCATTGGCGCAGCGTCAGCTGGATGCTGCTCGGCGCGGTCGCCGCAACGCCGGTCGGCGTCGCCCTGCTCTCGGCGATCCCGGCCGCCGAGATGCGCATCGCCATCGCGCTCGTCGTGCTGGTCACGGCCGTGCTGCTCTGGCAGGGCTTCGCGCTCCAGGTGGTTCCCGGCCGCGCACCCGCATTCGCCACGGGGATCGCATCCGGCTTCCTCAACGGCAGCGCCGGGATTGGCGGACCGCCCGTCGTTCTGTTCTATTTCTCATCGCCCACGGCGGGCGCGGTCGGACGCGCCTCGCTCATCGTCTATTTCTTCGTGCTCGACCTGGTCGGGATCGGAGCCACGGCCGCAGCCGGGCTGATCACGGCGAAGACCTTCCTGCTGGCGCTGCTGATCCTGCCGCCGCTGATGCTCGGCATCTGGGCCGGACACCGCAAGTTCGTGGCGACCGACCCGGCCCTGTTCCGCAGGCTGGTCCTGCTGCTGCTGATCGCGCTGGCGGTCGCCACGGCCGGGAAAGCCTTTTACGAGCTGCGAGGCGCGGCATGAGCGCGAAGGCGCCGACGCTCTCCGCCCTGACCGCGGGCGGCAAGCGCGCGCTCGCCGCCGCGCTCGCCCGCATCGAGGAGGCGCCGGAAGCCGAGGACACCATCGCGCTGCTCGACCAGGCCTGGGCGGCCGGGCGCGCACATGTGCTCGGCATCACCGGCCCGCCCGGCGTCGGCAAGTCCACGCTCACCGCGTCCCTGATCCGCGCCTGGCGCGCGGCCGGCGAGCGGGTGGCGGTGATCGCGGTCGATCCCTCCTCCAAGATCAGCGGCGGCGCGCTCCTGGGCGACCGCATCCGCCTCGCCGTCGAGCCGGACGAGGGCCTCTTCATCCGCTCGATGGCCGCGCGCGACCGCTTGGGCGGGCTCGCGCCGGATACGGTCGCCGCCGCCGCGCTGATGCGCGCCGCCTTCGACCGCGTGCTGATCGAGACGGTCGGGGTCGGCCAATCAGAGACCGACATCGCGCTCGCGGCCGACACGGTGCTGCTGTGCATCCAGCCGGGCTCTGGAGACCTCGTGCAATTCATGAAGGCGGGCATCGTCGAGGTGCCGGACGTCATCGCGGTGACCAAGGCGGATATGGGCGCCCCCGCCCAGCGCACGCTGCGCGAGGCGCGCACCATGCTGGGCGGCGTTCGTGAGGCGGGCGGCTGGAGGGTGCCGGTGCTGGCGACATCCGCCACGGCGGGGACCGGCATCGGCGAGCTGCTCGCAGACATCGACCGGCACCGGGACTGGCTGCTCTCCGACACCCGCCTTGCCGCGCGTCGCGCCGACCGCGAGCGGCGCTGGCTGGAGGCCGCGTTGCGCGACCGCTTCGGCAGCGACGGCCTTCAGCGCATCGGAGCGATCGCCGAATCGGCCTCGATGTCGCCCTTTCAACGGCTGCGGGACTTTTCGGCACAGCTGCGGAAGCAACGGAGCTGACCCTTGGCAGAGGCTCCCGCCCGAACCGCCCGCCGCAGCGCCGCCGCCCGCTCGCCGCTCTTCGCTTGGGCGATCCTGCTGACGGCGGGCGTCAGTTGGGGCGCGACCTACTCCTTGGCCAAGCTCGCGACCCAGGACGGGGCGCACCCGCTCGGCATCGCGCTGTGGCAAGGCGGTGTCGGAGCGGCGCTGCTCGGCCTCGTGGAGGTGGTGCGCCGGCGCAGGCTGCCGCTGGACCGCCCTCACCTCCTCTTCTACCTCGTGTGCGGGCTGCTCGGCACGGCGATCCCATCGACGCTCTATTTCTACGCCGCGCCGCATCTGCCGGCGGGCGTGCTGGCGATCACGCTCGGCCTCACGCCGCTGCTCACCTTCGTCGGAGCCGTGTTCCTGAAGCTCGACCGCTATGCGACGGGGCGGCTCTTGGGCGTCTTTCTCGGGATCGCAGCGGTGCTGATGATCGCGCTGCCCGATGCAAGCCTGCCCGAACGCACTGCGGCCATCTGGGTTGTGGCCGCGCTCGCGGCTGCGCTCTCCTACGCGGCCGAGAACATGATCATCGCCAAGTTCCGCCCG
>JAREAF010000230.1 GCA_029240475.1 Rhodospirillales bacterium
CGCCCTCCAATTTTTCGAATAAGGGAAAGATCGAGATCTCAGGGCCGGGCCGCGACGTGTTCTCCTCCTGGCCCAGGCCGACGCGATACCGCACGATCAGCGGCACGAGCATGGCGACGCCGCATGTGGCCGGATGCGCCGCGCTGTGGGCGCAGATGGCCCCAGGCCTGCGCGGCGTCGTCCTGTGGCAGCGCCTGCGAACCTCCTCCCGCAAGCTGCCTTACCTCAAGACGAGCGTCGGCAGTGGACTTGTCCAGGCGCCATAGGGCCATATGTGGTAAGCAGGCGAACCGAAGGTGATTTCTTGGCTCGAGTTCTGGTCGTAACCGCGAGCGGCGAGCGGCCGCTACACGATCTTGCCAAGGATCTGGCGAAAGCGGGCCTCACGGTCCGTGAGGTCCTGGATGAGGTAGGCTCCATCATCGGCACCGCCGAGGAGGAAGCCGAGCGCAAAATCCGCAAGGTGCGAGGCGTGGCCGACGTTTCGCGCGACGCGGCGATCGATATTGGGCCGCCCGGTTCCTCGGAGACTTGGTGAGGGCGTCTACCGCTCCGGCGCGGCCGAGACCGCAGGCGTTCTTAGTCCGCCAAGAGCCGGTCGACCGCGCGGATCAGGTCCTTCAGGTGCACCGGCTTTGAGAGCACGCGCGGCTGGCCCTGGCCGATCCCGCCGTTCTTGAGCGCGACCGCCGCGAAGCCGGTGATGAACATCACCTTGATCTCGGAATGGCGCTCGCTGGCGATCCGCGCCAGCTCGATGCCGTCCATTCCGGGCATCACCACGTCGGCCAGCAGCAGGTTGAAGTCGGTCCCCTCGAGCGCGAGGAGGGCGTCCTCCCCGCTCTCGACCGCCTCCACATAGTGCCCGGCGCGGCGCAGCGCTGCGGCCAGGAAGGCCCGCATCTGCCCATCGTCCTCGGCAATCAGGATCGCCGCCATTCCCGTCGCGCTCGAAGACCGTCTCGGATATGGACCATCCGCCCGGCGCGCCAGCCGGCGCACAGCCGGCCCGCTCTCCGAGCATCCCCCCGCGCCTTTCTACCGCGCCAGTTTATAAAGGGATGTTAACCGAAGCGGATAGCCCAAGATCCGCCGATTGCGCACTGTTTTTTTGCCGCCTGCAAGTGACACTGCAGAGCGAATGGCGTTTAATGATCGCAGATGGACGGAATCAGCGCCCTCATTGAACGGAACGAGGTCTACGAGCTCGCGGCCCCGGCTCGGCAGACGGTCGCCGGCGTGTTCGCCTCTCCCCATAGCGGGACCGATTACAGGCCCGAATTCCTGGCCGCCTCGCGCCTCGATCCGGTCGCTCTGCGCCGTTCGGAGGACGCCTTCGTCGACGAGATCTTCGGGGCCGCTCCGCGACGCGGCGCGCCGTTCCTCAAGGCGCTCTTCCCGCGCGCCTTCGTCGATCCGAATCGCGAACCGTGGGAGCTGGACGCCTCGATGTTCGCGGGGCCGCTGCCCGAATATGTGAACTCGCGCTCCCCGCGCGTCGCCGCCGGGCTCGGCACCATCGCCCGCGTGGTGGCGAACGGGGAGGAGATCTACGCCCGCAAGCTCGATTTCGCCGAGGCCACCCGACGCATCGAGCGCTACTACCGGCCCTATCACACCGCCTTGCAAGGGCTGATCGACCGCACGCGCGAGCGCTTCGGCTGGTGCTTCCTCATCGACTGCCATTCCATGCCGTCTGTGGGCGGTCCGATGGACCGCGATCCGGGGATGCGGCGCGTCGATTTCGTGCTCGGCGACTGCCACGGCGCTTCCTGCGGCTCGGCCCTGGTCGAGACGGTCGAGGCCTATCTGGTCGGGCTCGGCTATGTGGTGACGCGCAACCTGCCCTATGCCGGCGGATATGTGACCCGCCATTACGGCCGGCCCGAGCGCGGCATCCACGCGCTGCAGATCGAGGTGAACCGCGCCCTCTATATGGACGAGGAGCGCATCCAGCGCAGGCCGCGCCTGACGCGCCTCGCCGCCGAGATTGAAGGGTTGATCGCCGCGATCGCCGCGATCGACGGGGCCGAGCTGGCGGCATGATCGATTCGCCGTTGCAAGCCATCGCGCTGCGCGACGCGCGGCCGGGGGACGGGCCTGCGCTGCAGACGATCTACGGCCACCACGTGCTGCACGGCTTCGGCTCCTTCGAGGAGATTCCGCCGGCCGTCGAGGAGATGGAGCGGCGGCGCGCGGCGGTTCAGGAGGACGGCCTTCCCTATCTGATCGCCGAAGCGGGCGGCGGCCGCGTGCTCGGCTTCGCCTATGCCGGCCGCTACCGGCCGCGCTCGGCCTATCGCTTCACCGTCGAGGATTCGGTCTATGTGGCGCCTGAGGCCACGGGGCGAGGGGTGGGGCGCAGGCTCCTGGCCGAGGTGATCGCCCGGGCCGAGGCGCTCGGCATGCGGCAGATGATCGCCGTGATCGGCGATTCGGCCAATCTGGGCTCGATCAGGCTGCATGAGCGGCTCGGCTTCCAGCGCGCCGGAACCTTCGCGGCGGTGGGATGGAAACGCGAGCGTTGGCTGGACTCCGTCCTGATGCAGCGCGCGCTCGGCCCCGGCGGCGACCGCCCCGCCGATCCCGGCCGCTGAAGAAAAAGAGCCGCGGAAGCCTGTCGGCGTCCGCGGCCCAAGTTCAGGGAGGAAACGCTCAAGAAGTGCGTTACGGCATGTGCATGCCGCAATGCAAAAATATGTGGTGCACAGGCGCGATTGCAAGGGGCTTTTTGCAACTCCCTGAAAGCGCGGCAGAATTTTGCTGCCGGGTAGGAGCCATCCGATCGGATTTGTTGCGCTGCAGCAGGGGTTGCTGCGCGGGGCCGGCCGGCCGCTTCGCGCAATATAAGAAGCAACACTAGAAGTTAGGCGCGCGTTTGATCCCGGGGGGCGCCGCCCCTCGGTTCTTGAGGGAAGGGGCGAGATGACGGGCCGGCTGATCGTCGTATCCAATCGCGTCGCGCCGGTCGACGAGAGCAAGGGAACCGCGGGTGGATTGGCCATCGGCATGCTGGCCGCGCTGAGGGCCGCGGGCGGCCTCTGGTTCGGCTGGAGCGGGCGGATCAGCACAGGCGCGGCGGCGACGTCGCCCAGCGTCGTCGAACATGCCGGCATCACCTATGCGACGATGGATCTCACGCCCCAGGATTGCGCGGGCTATTACAACGGCCATGCCAATCGCACGCTTTGGCCGCTGTTCCATTACCGGCTGCACCTGACCGACTACAATCGCAAGGATTGCGCCACCTATCTCAACGTGAACCGCTGGTTCGCCGAGAAGCTGGCGCCGCTGCTGCGGCCCACGGACCTCGTATGGGTGAACGACTACCACCTGATCCCGCTGGGCGAGGCGATGCGTGCCCGCCGGCTGGGGAACCGGATCGGCTTCTTCCTGCACACGCCGTTCCCGTCGCCGCCGGTGCTGACCGCCCTCCCCAATCACGCGCAGATGATGCGCCAGCTGATGGCCTATGACGTGATTGGCTTCCAGACGGCGGTCGATCTCAGGGCCTTCCGCGACTACATGCGCTTCGAGGCGGACGGAACCATTCACACCGACGGCCGCGTCACCGCCTACGGCCGCACCGCCTTGGCGGCCGCCTTCCCGATCGGCATCGACACTGAGGACTTCGCCGCGCTCGCGGCCGAGACCGGGGACTCCCCCAAGACCCAGCGCCTGCGCACCAGCCTGCTCCACCGCGACCTGATCATCGGCGTCGACCGGCTCGACTACAGCAAGGGGCTGGTCGAGCGCTTCTGCGCCTATGAGCGCTTCCTCGAGCTGTTCCAGAAGCGGCGCTCGCATGTGGTGCTGATGCAGATCGCGCCCTCCAGCCGAGCGGAAGTGCCGGAGTATCAGGAGATCCGCCGCACGCTCGAACGCATGGCCGGCCATATCAACGGCCGCTTCGCCGAGCCCGAATGGGTGCCGATCCGCTATCTTAACCGTAGCTTTACCCGCAGGGTGCTGGCCGGCTATTACCGCACCGCTCGGATCGGGCTGGTCACGCCGCTCAGGGACGGGATGAATCTGGTCGCGAAGGAATATGTGGCCGCCCAGAATCCGGAGGATCCGGGCATGCTCGTGCTCTCGCAATTCGCCGGGGCGGCGCAGGAGCTCGATTCGGCGCTGATCGTCAATCCCTTCGATACCGAAGGCGTGGCGGAAGCGATCGAGCAGGCCCTGTCGATGCCCCTGGAGGAGCGCAAGGAGCGCTGGGAGGCGATGATGGACCAGCTCCGCCGCCAGGACATCACCGCCTGGCGGGAGAGCTTCATCGCCACCGTGGCCGCCGCACCCTACCGCGCCGAACCCTCATGGCCGAAAAAGAAGCCGCTGGCGCGCAGCGCCTTCTGATCGATCTGGGGGCGACCACCGCCCGCTTCGCGCTGCAGCGCCCGGGCGGCGCGCCCGAGCAGGTCGTGCGCATGCCCGTCGCCGAGCAGCCGGGCCTGGCGGCCGCGATCCGCACTTACCTCGCCGAGACCGGCGCCCGGCCCGCGGCGGGCGCCTTCGCGGTCGCCTCGGCCATCACCGGCGACCGCGTGGCGCTGACCAATCACCCCTGGTCCTTCTCCACCGCCGAGACCAAGGCCCAGTTCGGCTTCCAGCACCTCTCGGTCATCAACGACTTCACCGCCATCGCGCTGGCCCTGCCGCGCCTCGGGCCCGAGGACGTAGTCAAGCTGGGCGGCGGACCGGGCCGTTCCGGCGCGCCGCTCGCGGTGCTGGGTCCGGGCACGGGGCTCGGCGCCTCGGGGCTGCTGCCGACCCCCTCCGGCTGGATCGCGATCTCAGGCGAGGGCGGGCACGTCACCTTGCCGGCGATCGAGCCGCGCGAGGAGGAGATCATCCACGCCTTGCGCCGCCGCTTCGGGCATGTCTCGGCGGAGCGGGCGGTCTCCGGCCAGGGGCTGGTGAACCTTTATTCGGCGCTTACCGAACTCACCGGCGCAGCCGCGCCGCCCGATCTGGCGCCCGCCGACATCACGGACCGGGCGCTGGGTGGAGCCGACCCGATCGCAGAGGAGACGCTGGATCGCTTCTGCGCCCTGCTCGGCACGGTCGCGGGCAACCTCACCCTCACCCTGGGGGCGCTCGGCGGCTGCTTCATCGCCGGCGGCATCGCGCCCAAGATCCAGCGCTTCCTCGCCGGCTCCAGATTCCGCGCGCGCTTCGAGGAGAAGGGACGGTTTCGGGATTACCTGGCGCCGATCCCAACTTGGCTGGTGGTCCGCCGGACACCGGCCTTCCTCGGCCTTGCCCATCTCATGGACCGTGAGTTAGGCGGGGCCGTCACCGAGTTTCAGGAACTTTCAGGAAGGAGCTGATTCCCGAAGCATTTTTCGAGCAACGGGATCGGCTTCTTTCTCGGCTGCAACCCGCGGGGCGAGTGGCTGGGCCCGATCGCGGAGCGAAGACGGTCGGAGCATGGTCCGTGATCGGCGAGGCGGATAACGGTCCGACCTCGTGCGGGCGGTCGGGGATGAGGAGCGGCGTTCCATACGACCCGGGCGAAGAAGCTGGCCGAGGAATGGTGCCGCAAAGAATATGGCGAGGCAGCGCTAGGCGCGACCTGTATTAAAACGGAATTTCATGAGCATCTTCTGTGGCTGGAGGCGCACTAGGGTAAGTCGGTTGCTGCACGGGCGGTGGTGCAACATCGGGCTGCGGTAATGGAGGCGCTGGTTGCGGTGCGGGTGGCGCAGAGGATTCG
>JAREAF010000011.1 GCA_029240475.1 Rhodospirillales bacterium
CAGGAAGGCGGAATCTCGGACGATCTGACTTCTGACTTCTGACTAACCCACCCTCCATCTCGGCTTCTCCAAGATTCGGTGCAGCATCGGGGTGAAGGCCTCGATCGGAGCCGTGTCGTAATTGGGATCGAACGAGGCCTGGTCCCAGGCGTCGCAGAAATGGCAGGTGCGCTCGAAGGCCGGGTGCCCGCGATATTTTTCGCGCAGGTTCCGGTCCATCCCGTAGTGATGGAAGTAGTGATAGCCCTGGAACAGCGGGTGCTTCTCGATCACCCAAGCCGTCTCCGGCGAGACATAGGGCGAGAGGATCGCCGCCGCCATCGGCCCGTGCGCCAAGGGCGCGATGGTGTCGCCGATGTCGTGGAGGAGGGCGGCGATGATCATCTCCTCGTCGGCACCCTCGCGCTGGGCGCGCGTGGCGGTCTGGAGCGAGTGCTGGTAGCGGTCGATCTTGTAGCCGCCATAACCCTCCTTGAGCAGCTCCAGATGCGCCAGCACGCGCTGCGGCAGCGCGGTCATGAAGGGCTTCTCCAGCCGCTCGAGGAGGCGGTAGTCCTCCTCGGTGCCGTCGGCCATGGCGATGAAGCTGACGGTCTCTTCCATAGCTCTCCTCCTTCGCGCGCCTGCCGCTCCTTGCGACAAGTGTGACAGAGCCGCGGGCCTGCGGGCAAGTTCAGGACCCAAGCGCTGCGGCGATACGGCCCACCTCTTTGGAGAGGGCGTCCGGTTCATAGGGCTCCATCTTCGGCTTCACGTTCCAGATCGGCCGCGGCCAGGCCGGGTCGGTGCGGAATCGGGCGATGACATGGACGTGGAGCTGGTGCACCACATTGCCGAGCGCGGCGACGTTCAGCTTGTCGGGCCGGTAGAGGGCGCGCAGCGCCTCGGCGGCGCTGGCGACCTCCTCCATCAGCCGCGCGCGGCCCGCTGCATCAAGATCGATCAGCTCGACGAGGCCCGGCCGGCGCGGCACCAGGATCAGCCACGGCCAGCTCCGCTCGTTCATCAGCCGCACCGTCGAGAGCGGCAGGTCGGCGACCGGCACGCTGTCGCCCTCCAGGCGCTTGTCGAGCTCGAATGCGTTCATGATCCTCCCCAAGGCGTCTTGAGCGTCTGCCCGCCCGGCACGCGGGCGAAGGCGAAAGGCGGCTCGGCCGCCGGATCCACGGTGACCTGCACCCCTTCGATGCTGTATGCGCCCGGCACGATGAGCCGCACCAGGTTGGTGACGATCTGGTTGGCGGGCGTGCGCACCGGCCGGTCGACCACCAGCCGGTGGCTGTCCCCATGGACGATCAGGACCGGCTTGCCGAACTCCTGCGCCTCGCGCTCCAGCGCACCGATGAAACCGTTGAAGCCCGTGCGGAACGGGAAGGGGATCTCGAACAAGGGATCGGCCTGGAAGAAGAGCACGACCGCCCCGGCGCCGCTCTGCTTGGCCAGGGCGAAGCTCTCGTCCATCCAGGCGAGGACCGCGCGCATCCGCCCCCTGTGCTCCTCGTCGCTGCCCGCATCGAACCCATAATTGTTGTTGCTGCCGACGACATGCAGCGTGACGAACAGCGTCGCGCCGATGCGCCAGCGGCGGTTCTCGACGAAGCGGGCGAAGGCCGGGTCCTGGGATTGCTCCTCCAGCTGGAGGCTCTGCCGGCCGAGGCTGCGCCCGGACGGGAAGAACATGTTCCGCAGCAACGAGAGCCGCTCGGCCGGATCGTAGCGGCCGGCGGATTTGCGCCGGCAGTCCGTCCATTCGTTGTCGCCGGGCGTGTAGATCAGCGGCGGGTCGGAGCGCTGCAGCAGCTCCAGCACCGTCCGGTACGCCTCCTCCGTGCAGGGCGCGCCGCCGCCCTTGATATCGCCGACATGCACCATGAAGTCGGGCTTGAGGCTGTTGCCTACATCGATCAGCGCGGCGAAGCGGGCGAGGTCCTTCGGCCAGTCATAGGGCATGTCGCCGAAGGCGAGGAAGCGCACCGGCTCGGCGGCGGCACGGCCGGAGCCAAGCGCGAGGGCCGCCGCCAGCGCCAGCACCATCCCTGCCTTGCGCATCATTCAACCGCCTCGCCTTTCTGAGCGTTGCCGCCGAGGCTATATGACAGCCATGACCCAATCCACCGCTCCTCGTTCGCCCGCATCCTGGTTGAAGATTGCGCCCGAAGGGCTCTGCTGCGCCCCGGGCGGCTTCCATATCGACCCGGTCCAGCCCGTGGAGCGGGCGGTGATCACGCACGGCCATTCCGACCACGCACGCCCGGGGCATGGATCAGTCCTGGCCACGCCCGAGACCATCGCCATCATGCAGGCGCGCTACGGCGACGAGTTCCCGACCCGCTATCACGCGCTGCCCTATGGCGAGCCGATCCGCCTCGGCGAGGTCAGCTTGACCTTCGCCCCGGCCGGCCATGTGCTGGGCAGCGCGCAGGCGGCGCTGGAACATGCCGGCACGCGCATCGTCGTCTCCGGCGATTACAAGCGCCGGCCGGACCCGACCTGCCCGCCCTTCCAGCCGATGCCGTGCGACGTGTTCGTGACGGAGGCGACCTTCGCGCTGCCGGTGTTCCGGCACCCCTCCGACGCACACGAGATCGGCCGCCTCTTGCATTCGCTGGAAATCTTCCCCGAGCGCGCGCATCTGGTCGGAACCTACGCTCTCGGCAAATGCCAGCGCGTCATCTCGCTGCTGCGGCAGGCGGGCTACAACCGTCCGATCTATATGCATGGCGCGCTTTTGGGCCTGTGCGCGCTCTATGAGCGGCATGGCGTGCCCTTGGGGCCGCTGATCCATGTGACCAACCAGAACAAGGCCGAGCTCAAAGGGCAGATCGTGCTGGCGCCGCCCTCGGCGCACGCCGACCGCTGGTCGCGCGCGCTGCCCGATCCGGTGGTCGCGATGGCCTCGGGCTGGATGCGGATCAAGCAGCGCGCCAAGGCGGGCGGCATCGAGCTGCCGCTCGTGATCTCCGACCATGCCGATTGGGACGAGCTGGACCGCACGGTGGACGAGGTCGGCGCGCCGGAGGTGTGGATCACCCACGGCCGCGAGGAGGCGCTGGTCCATCATCTGGGCAAGAAAGGCTACCGCGCACGCGCCCTCGCGCTGGTCGGATTCGAGGAGGAAGGACAGTGAGCGCGGCCAAGCTCCGACCGGCGCGTTCCGACGACCTCGAAGCGCTGGCGGAGCTGCACCACGCGATCTGGCTGGACTCCCATGCGGGCTTCGTCGGCCTCCCGACCTCGGCGCGCGACGTCCGCTGGTATCGCGAGGTGATCCGGCCGACGCTCGACCGCACCCTGGTGGCCGAGCGCTCGGGTGCGCCGGTCGGCTATGTCACCTGGCTCGACGAGCTGCTGGACGACATCTGGGTCGCGCCTTGGGCGCAGGGGCAGGGGGTCGGCGCGCTCCTGTTACGTGCGGGCGAGGAGGCCATCCGCGCGAACGGCGTTGCAGAGGCGCGGCTCGAATGCGTCGCCGCCAATGCGGGCGCGCAGCGCTTTTATGAAGGGCACGGCTGGCGGCTGGCGCGCGAGTTCGTCACCGACCAGCCGCGGCCGGGCCTCGGGATGGCGGAATACCGCAAGCGCCTGAGCGGCGCGGGCTGACCCATGCAGCGTTTCGCCGAGCTGCTCGAAGGCCTCGTCTTCCAGCCCGCCCGCAACGGCAAGCTGCGGCTGATCGAGACCTATTTCCGCGAGGCGCCGGACCCCGACCGCGGCTATGGCCTCGCCGCGCTCACCAGCAGCCTCGTCTTCACGCAAGCCAAGCCGGCCCTCATCCGCGGCCTCGTCGAGGCGCGGGTCGATCCCGTGCTGTTCGGCTGGAGCTGGGACTTCGTCGGCGACCTCGCCGAGACGGTGGCGCTGATCTGGCCGGAAGAGGCGAGCCCCCATCCGGTGCCGCACCTGACCGAGGTGGTCGAGACCTTGAGCACCACCGGCAAGGTCGAGCTGCCCGGCGTGCTGATGCGCTGGCTGGACGCAATGGATGCGACGCAACGCTGGGCGCTTCTGAAGCTCATCACCGGCGAGCTGCGCGTCGGGGTCTCCGCCCGCCTCGCCAAGACCGCGCTTGCGAATTTCGGCGGCGTCGATGTCAACGAGATCGAGGAGCTGTGGCATGGCCTCGCGCCGCCCTACCTCGAGCTCTTCGCCTGGCTGGAGAAGCGGGGCGAGAAGCCGGCCGTCGACGGCGAGGCCTCGTTCCGGCCCTTGATGCTGGCGACGGCGTTGGAGGAGGACGAGACCCAAGGCCTCGACCCGGCCGATTACATGGCCGAGTGGAAATGGGACGGCATCCGCGTCCAGCTCGCGGCCCGGCCGGGCGGGCAGCGGCGCATCTTCTCGCGCACCGGAGACGATGTCGGCCGCGCCTTCCCCGACATCCTGGAGCGGATGGAGTTCGACGCCGTGCTCGACGGCGAGCTCCTGGTCGTCCGCGGCGCCGAGGTCGCGCCTTTCAATCATCTGCAGCAGCGCCTCAACCGAAAGGTCGTGACGAAGGCGATGCTGACGGACTATCCGGCGCATGTGCGGCTCTACGACATCCTGCGCGACGGCGAGGAGGATCTGCGCGGCTTGGGATTCGAGGAGCGGCGTCGCCGGCTCGAAGCCTGGTACGCGCGGGTGCGGCCGGAGCGGATGGATGTGTCCGCGCTGGTGCCCTTCTCCTCCTGGGAGGAGCTGAAGGCCTTGCGCGAGGGCGCGCGCGAGAACGGCATCGAGGGGCTGATGCTGAAGCGGCGCGACAGCCCCTATCTCGCCGGCCGGCCGAAGGGGCACTGGTTCAAATGGAAGCGCGGCGCGCTGACGGCGGACACCGTGCTCATGTACGCCCAGCGCGGCAGCGGCAAGCGCTCCTCCTATTACTCCGACTATACCTTCGGAGCCTGGCGCGACGGCGCGCTGGTGCCGGTCGGAAAGGCCTATTTCGGATTCACCGACGAGGAGCTGCGCCAGCTCGACAATTGGGTGCGCAATCACACCACCAACCGCTTCGGCCCGGTGCGCGAGGTCGAGCCCAAGCTGGTTCTGGAGGTGGCGTTCGACAGCGTGCACCGCTCGACCCGGCACCGCTCCGGCATCGCCATGCGCTTCCCGCGCGTCCACCGCATCCGCTGGGACAAGCCCGCCGAGGAGGCGGACAGGGTGGAGACGCTGGAGAAGATGGTGGTGGAGTAGGGCTCTGGTCTGCCTCTCTTGGATGCGACTTAAGCGCTCGTAGCGGTCCACGTCGCAGCACCTCATAGTAGGCGCCTGTACTCCGGGCAGAACGCTGCGTGTAGGAAGGCGCGAAAGGCGATGTCATGTCGGACACGATCGTGAAAGGCTTCAGCGAAGCGGACCAAGTGCGGGAATTTCCGCTGGGCCGGTTCGAGATCGTCCATCTGAGCGGCGTCTCCCTTGGCCGGGCGACCTATCAGCCCGGCTGGAAGTGGTCGGTCCACAATGCCCCTTCCGCCGGGACGGCGCTGTGCCATGCGCCGCATACCGGACTGGTTCTCTCCGGCCGGGCAGTCGTGGCCTACGAGGATGGCCGGGTGGTCGATCTCTTGCCGGGAGAGGCCTTCCAGATCTCATCCGTGCCGCATGACAGCTGGGTCGTGGGCGATCAGCCCTATGTCTCGCTGCATGTGCTGACGCCGCCTCCTAGTTAGGCGGCTAGCCGTCCACCACCATCCTCAGCATGGGCCACCGCTCGAGCCAGCGCTTCCGCGCCTGGCGGGCGTGGAAGACCTCCAGCCGATTCCGATAGGCGGGGCCGGGCCTCAGGATCAGCGCATCGAGATCGCCCAGGCCATGCGGCGCGGCGATCTCCATGGAGCCGTGCGAATCTAGGCGCACGCCCACCGCCGTTGCCGTCTCCACCCAGTGCGCCATGGCATCCGTCGAAGAGCGATAGGGGGCATGGTCATTGCGCACGTGCATCCGGGCCTGGTTGCGCGCTGACCATGGCAGGCCCGGGGCGAGGGTCCGCAGCATGGACTCCATCTCGGCCTCGCGACCGCCGGCGGGGTCGCTCGGATCGAAATAGATGACGTCGATGTCCTCCGGGAGGGAGAAGGGAAAACCGTGCCGCTCGTCCCACACCGCGTTGCGCACCAGCCCGGCTGTGATCCAGGCATCCGGCAGGGGCAGCGACGCGAGCGCCCTCAGCGCCGCAAGGCAATTCGGCGTCTCGCGCATCAAGCGCTCAATTCGAGCGGAGATCATCACGGGCTCATGCTCACCTGTATTGGCGGGAGGAGGCAAGCAGGCGCACTCTCACCCGGCTCGCTCCGCTCGCCGACCTCTTCCTCCCGGCAAGCGGGAGAGGTGGCAAACCTCATGTCGCAAACATCGCCGCTCATGGCGGAAGCGGGATTGATCCTGAGGCAGCCCGCTGGTTTAGTCCGCGCGTTTCCTGCGCCGCATCCATCTACCGGTGAACCGACATGCTCCAGGCCTTGCCGGCGGTCGCCTCGCTCCTTGTCGGAGTGGCCCTGCTGATGCTGGGCTCGGGCCTGCTCGGCCTGGTGCTGCCGATCCGGCTCTCCATCGAGGCGGTGCCGACCTCGATCACCGGCCTCGTCATGTCCGGCTACTATGCCGGGCTGGTGCTGGGCGCGCTCTACGGCAAGCGCTTCATCGCGCGCGTGGGCCATATCCGCGCCTTCGCCGCCTTCGCCGCGATCGTCTCCTCGGGCGCGCTCGCCCATGCGCTCTGGTTCGATCCCTGGGCCTGGATGGGATTGCGCATCCTCATCGGCTTCTGCATGGCCGCGCTCTTCGCCGCGATCGAGAGCTGGCTCAACGAGAAGAGCCCGAACGAGAGCCGCGGCCAGGTGCTCTCGCTTTACATGATCACCAGCTACCTGGCGATGGGCTCCGGGCAGCTCCTGGTCAATCTCTGGGAGGTGGACGGGTTCGAGCCCTTCATCCTGATCGCCATGCTGATCAGCTTGTCGCTGGTGCCGGTGACCCTGACGCGCGTCGCCGGGCCGGAGATCGCCACCGCCAAGCCGCTCAGCTTCACCGAGCTGTACCGGGTCTCGCCGGTGGGCGTGCTCGGCTCCTTCTCCTCGGGGGTGATCCAGGGCGCCTTCTACGGGCTCGCCGCGGTGTTCGCGCGCGCCATCGGCATGAGCGTGTTCGATGTGTCGCTCTTCGTCGGCAGCGCGGTGTTCGGCGGCCTTCTGCTGCAATGGCCGGTCGGGCGTCTCTCCGATCGCTTCGACCGCCGCACCGTGCTGTTCTGGGTGCTGATCGCCGCGACCTTGATCGCCGCGGGGCAAATCGCGCTGACGCGGTTCGGCGGCGGCGATCTCTACTATCTGCTCCTGCTGACCGGCCTGTATGGCGGCGCGGCGACCGCCGTCTATCCGATCAGCGTCGCCCAGGCCTATGACTATGTCGAGCGCGACCGGCTGGTCGCCGCCTCGAGCGGCCTCCTGCTGAGCTATGCGATTGGGGCCACCGCCGGGCCGCTGATCGCCTCGGCGCTGATGCAGGCCTTCACGCCGACCGCGCTGTTCGGCTTCATCGGCGTGGTCACCGCCGGTTTCGCCATCTTCGTCCTCTATCGCCAGCGCCGCCGCGCCGCGCTGCCGAACGAAGAGCAGGCGACCTTCGTGCCGCTGCCGACCACGACACCGGTCGTCGCAAAGCTCGACCCGCGCGCCGCGCCGGTTGGGCCCGCCCCCGGCAGCGAAGCCGCGGCCTGACGACTCAGGCCGCGACGGTCGCCCGCTCGACCAGCGGGCGCACGGCGGGCTTCTGCTTGATCGGTCCCTTGAAGACGGTCACCGGCACCACTTCCGCCGGCAGCGGCGCGCGGCCGCGGATGATGTCGGAAGCCTTCTCCGCGATCATGATGGTGGGCGCGTTGAGATTGCCGCTCACCACCGAGGGCATGATCGAGGCGTCGACCACGCGCAGCCCTTCGAGCCCCCGCACGCGGCATTCGGGATCAACCACCGCCATCTCGTCCAACCCCATCTTGCAGGTGCAGGAGGGGTGATAGGCGCTGTCGGCCTTGCGCCGCACCCAGGCGTCGATCTCGGCATCCGTGCGCACGTCCGGCCCGGGATTGAGCTCGGCCCCGCGATAGGGATCGAAGGCGGGCTGGGCGAAGACCTCGCGCGTCAGCTTGACGCCCTCGCGCATCTCGGTGCGGTCGAACTCGGTCGCGAGGTAATTCGGCTGCAGGAGCGGGTGCACCCGCGGGTCGGTGGATTTCAGCTTGATCCACCCCACGCTGGTCGGCCGCATTGGCCCGACATGCGCCTGGAAGGCGTGGCGGTCTGGGCGCACGCGGCCATGGTCGATCACCAGCGAGGGCAGGAAGTGGTACTGGATGTTCGGATGCTCCACCTCCTCGTTGGTGCGGATGAAGCCGCCCGCCTCCAGATGCGCCGAGGCGCCGAGCCCGCGCCGGAACATCAGCCACTCCACGCCGACGCGCGCCATGTTCACCGGGTTGAAGGTGCTGTAGAGCGTGATCGGCTTGGTCGATTCGTACTGAACGTACATCTCGATATGGTCCTGCAGGTTCTGCCCGACGCCGGGGAGGTCGTGCAGGACGGGGATGCCGATCTCCTTCAGATGATCCGCCGGGCCCACGCCCGACAGCATCAGCAGGTGCGGCGAGTTGATGGCGCCGCCGGCCAGGATCACCTCGCGGCTCGCACGCGCGCGCTTGATCTTGCCCTCATGGGCGTACTCGATGCCGACCGCGCGCCGCCCCTCGAACAGGATGCGGCCCGCCAGCGCACGGGTGTGCACCGTCAGGTTCGGGCGCTTCATGACGGGCTTGAGATAGGCCATCGCCGCGCTCCACCGGCGGCCCTTGTAGATGGTCATGTCCATCTTGCCGAAGCCCTCCTGCTGCCGGCCATTCATGTCCGGCGTGAAGGGATATCCGGCCTGCTGCCCGGCCTCGATGAAGGCCGGGAACAGGGGGTTCGGCTGGGAGCCCGTGGAGACATAGAGCGGCCCGTTCGAGCCGCGATAGGTGTCGCCGCCGGAAACGCGCGTCTCCGCGCGCTTGAAATAGGGCAGGACCTCGAAATAGCTCCAGCCGGCGGCGCCTTCCCTCTTCGCCCAGCGGTCGTAGTCGAGCGCATGGCCGCGGATATAGACCATGGCATTGAGCGAGGAGGAACCGCCGATCACCCGCCCGCGCGGCCAGTACATGACGCGGCCGTCCATGTGGGGCTGCGGCTCGGTGTGGTAGTACCAGTTGTATTTGTCGTGGCAGAGATTGTAGGTGAGCGCCGCCGGCATATGGATCCAGAGATTGTTGTCCTTGGGTCCCGCCTCCAGCACCAGCACCTTGACCTCGGCATCCTCGGTCAAACGGTTGGCCAGCACGCAGCCGGCCGAGCCGGCGCCGACGATCACGTAATCGAAGCTGTCAGGGGTCGCCACGGAAGTGAATCCTCGAAATTCAGGCTGCTGCAACGAGAGGGAGCGGGCACAACGCCAGCCCGGCTCCGCCTAAGAAGGACGGCGGCCGGCGATTGGCGTTGCCGTCCCGTTCCGGCGGACACTAGGGCCGCGCAATGCCGCCGGTCCATGGGGAAGCGGCGCGTTTTCGCTCGCCCGCGCCCTGCACCAAGCCATGGGGGTGGTTGCAAGCGAGCGGCCAAATGCGACAGACTTTGCCCCGAGGCGGCGGCTGGAGTCCCGGAAGGGCCAGATCCGGCCGCTTGTTGCCTGCGGGCGTGGCGAGAAGCCGGAATCATCGGAACCGCCCATGGCTCGCGCGCCCGGTCCCAAGAGGGGCCGGGGCTTTCGGGAGGAACAGAGGAAAACGACATGCTGATGAAGAACATCGCGGCGGCGGGCGCGCTGACGCTGGCGCTGATCGCCGGCCAGGCGCAGGCCGCCGATCCTGAATCCTGCAAGACGGTCCGCTTCTCCGACGTCGGCTGGACCGACATCACCGCCACCACCGCCGCGAGCTCGGTCGTGCTGGAGGCGCTCGGGTACAAGCCGAAGACCGAGGTCCTGTCGGTGCCGGTGACCTATGCCAGCTTGAAGAACAAGGACATCGACGTGTTCCTCGGCAACTGGATGCCAACCATGACGGCCGACATCGAGCCCTATGCCAAGGAGGGCTCGGTCGAGACGGTCCGCACCAATCTCGAAGGCGCGAAATACACGCTCGCCGTTCCGAAATACGTCCATGACGCGGGCGTGAAGGATTTCGCCGACATCGCCAAGCACAAGGACAAGTTCGGCGGCAAGATCTACGGCATCGAGCCGGGCAACGACGGCAACCGCCTGATCCAATCCATGATCGACAAGGACGCGTTCGGCCTCAAAGGCTTCGAGGTCGTGGAATCGAGCGAGCAGGGCATGCTCTCGCAGGTCTCCCGCGCCGTGAAGAACAAGGAATGGATCGTGTTCCTGGGCTGGGAGCCTCACCCGATGAACGCGAATTACGAGATGGCGTATCTCTCGGGCGGCGACGAGTATTTCGGCCCGAATTTCGGCGGAGCCACGGTCTTGACGAATGTGCGCCAGGGCTATCTCCAGGAATGCCCGAATGTCGGCAAGCTGCTGCAGAATCTCGAATTTTCCCTGCAGATGGAGAACGAGATCATGGGCTACATCCTGAATGACGGGATGGAGGGCGAGGCGGCCGCCGAGAAATGGCTGAAGGAGCACCCCGAGGTGCTCGATAAATGGCTGGCCGGCGTCACGACGATCGACGGCAAGGACGGTCTTGCCGCCGTGAAGCAGGAGCTCGGCGCCTAACCGTTCACGAATGAGGGGCGGCGGAGCGCATCGCTTCGCCGCCCGCTCCTTCGCCAGGCGACGGAAAGAAGCGCCGGCGACATAGGGAAGGCTCATGGACTGGTTCGAGGAGTTCATCGCCGACAACAAGGTGCCGATCGGCCGCTGGGGCAAGTCCGGCGTCGACTGGATCACCGCGAATTTCGACTGGTTCTTCGACGGGATCACCGAGGGGCTGCGCGTGCCGATCGAGGGCACGGTGGATCTACTTCTCGCGTTGCCGCCGATCGTCTTCATCATCGCCGCGGCCGCGCTCGCCTGGTTCCTGCAGCGCAGCTGGATGCTGGCGCTGTTCACCATCCTCGGCCTCGCCTTCATTCTCAATCAGGGCCTGTGGGAGCCCATGATCGAGACGGTGGTGCTGATCGTGTTCGCCACCACGATCTCGCTCGCCATCGGTGTCCCGATCGGCATCGCGGCGACGCAGCGGCCCTGGATCTATCCGGCCTTGAGCCCTGTGCTCGACATGATGCAGACCATCCCGACCTTCGTCTATCTGGTGCCGACGCTGATCCTGTTTGGCCTGGGGCTGGTGCCGGGGCTGATCGCAACCGTGATCTTCGCGGTCCCAGCGCCCATCCGTCTCACCTATCTCGGCATCTCCGAGGTGCCGAAGGCGCTGGTGGAGGCGGGCGAGGCGTTCGGCTGCACGCGCTGGCAGCTCCTGCGCAAGGTGAAGCTGCCGGCGGCGCTGCCGACCATCATGGCCGGCGTCAACCAGTGCATCATGCTGTCGCTCTCGATGGTGGTGATCGCGGCGCTCGTCGGCGCGAGCGGCCTTGGCAAGCCGGTCGTACGCTCGCTCAACCAGGTCAATGTGCCCCTCGGCATCGAGAGCGGGCTCGCCATCGTCGTGGTCGCCATCATCCTCGACCGCATGCTGCGCCAGCAGCGCCGGCGCGGCCAGGCAGCGGCGCGCGGAGCATGAGATGAGCTCGGCGATCGCCTTCGAGCATGTTGATGTGATCTTCGGCCGCGAGGCGCAGGCGGCCCTCGCCATGCTGGATGCGGGCGAGGGGCGGGACGCCATCTTTCAGAAGACCAATGCGCTCGTTGCCGTTCACGACGCCAACCTTGCGATCGAGCCCGGCGAGATCTGCGTGCTGATGGGCCTCTCGGGCTCCGGCAAGTCCTCGCTCCTGCGCTGCGTCAACGGCCTCAACCGCGCCAGCCGCGGCCGCGTGCTGGTCCATGACCGCGAGAGCGCGGTCGACATCGCGAGCTGCGATTCGGCCACGCTCAGGCGCCTGCGCATGCGCCGCATCTCCATGGTGTTCCAGCAATTCGCGCTGATGCCCTGGCGCACCATCCGCGAGAATGTCGGCTTCGGCCTGGAGGTGCGGGGCACCCCCAAGGCGGAGAACCAGCGCGTGGTCGATGAAAAGCTGAAGCTCGTGCGCCTCCAGCAATGGGCGGACAAATATCCGCACGAGCTCTCGGGCGGCATGCAGCAGCGCGTCGGGCTCGCCCGTGCCTTCGCCACCGACGCCGACATCCTGCTGATGGACGAGCCTTTCTCCGCGCTCGATCCCTTGATCCGCGAGCATTTGCAGGACGAGCTCCTGGAGCTGCAGCGCTCGTTGCGAAAGACCATCGTCTTCGTCAGCCACGATCTCGACGAGGCGCTGAAAATCGGCAGCCGCATCGCCATCATGGAGGCGGGGCGGATCGTGCAGCAGGGCCCGCCGGAGGAGATCGTGACCCGGCCGGCCTCCGATTATGTGCGCCAGTTCGTCGCCTCGATGAATCCGCTGAACGTTCTCAAGGCGAACTCGCTGATGCGGCCGATCGCCGAGCTCTGGCGCGATCCGGGCGACGGTGCGCTTCTGCTCGACCGGCAGGGCCGCGCCCGCCTCCGCATGGACGGCGCCGGGCGCCTCGCCTCGATCCGCGTGGACGGGTCGGAGGCGCGGATCCTGCCCTTCCAGGACGATCTCGAGGTGGACCGGCTGCCGCCGGCGACCCTGGTCGCGATCCCGCCGGATGCGACCATGCGCACGGCGATCCTCGCGCGCGGGCTTGCCGGTCGCCCGCTCCTGGTCGTGGAGGGGGAGGGCGCCATCGTCGGCGTCATCGACGAGGCGGAGATCTATCGCGGCATGCTGCGCGAAGCCGCAGCGCAGACCCCGCAGCACGACGGCGAAGCGCCGCAGCCCGCGGCAGCGCAGGCGTGATATAAACCGCCCCCGCCTCAGGTCCGATCCTCCATGCCCCGCCCAACCGCAAGCCGCATCCGCGGAATCCTGTTCGACAAGGACGGTACGCTGATCGATTTTCGCAGCCAGTGGATGCCGGCCTATCGCGCCGCCGTGGACATGCTCTCCGGTGGCGATGAGGCGTTGGCGCGGCGGCTGCTGCAGCTCGGCGGCTACGATCCGGTCTCCAACCATCTCGACCCGACTTCGCCGCTCGCCTGCGGCACCATCCGGCAGATCGTCGAGGTCTGGGCCGGGGGCTTGGGCGTGCCAGTGACCGAGGCGCTGTACGAACGCGTGCAGAACGTGTTCCACGAGATCGCGATCGCCAACGCCAATCCGGTCACGGATTTGCAGGCGCTGTTCGGGCGCCTGAAGGCGCGCGGCTATGTCATTGGCGTCGCCACCACCGATTCGACGGCCACGGCGCGCGCAAATCTCGAGACCTTCGGCGTCGCGGGCCTGGTCGATTTCGTGGCCGGCGCGGATGCGGGACACGGGGTGAAGCCCGCGCCGGGCATGCTGCTCGCCTTTTGCGCCGCGGGCGGCTTCGCGCCCGAGGAGACGGCCATGGTGGGAGACTCCCTCGTCGACATGATGATGGGCCGCAATGCCAATGCGGGCCTTGTGGTCGGCGTGACCTCCGGCGTCACCCCGCGCGCGAGGCTGGAGCCTTATGCCGACATCGTGCTGGACACGGTCGCGCAGATCGAGGAAGTGCTCATCCTGTGAATTCCACGGACCCGTTCGAGCTCAGAATATCCTAGTTTCTTTGAACAGCAGGTATATATTCAGGTTGTTGTGACAAACATGACAAGCAAATTATCCTCAGAGCGTTGCACAACGAGAACATGTACCAAGCGAGGGTAGAGTAGAACGCTACGTCTACACAGAGTTGAGCCTGCGCTAACTGTGCAACGCCATCGATTTGGGGGAGGCCAATCGCTTCCTGTTGTTCAACGTCCTGAATAGCTCTAGAGATGACTTGGGTGGCGGCACACCCCAGGATGAACCACGCAAGAGCGACAGCAAAGGTAGCATAGCTGAACCCGTCTCGCTCCCACGCGTCGGAAATACGCTGACGTTTTGACATCCCGATAGCGGCACGCCGGATTTCAGCAAAGCCGATCCATGGCCGATACAGGCACCAAATAGGAATGATCAAAGTGCCTAGGGTCCAACCCCAACTAACAAGGGGCACCTTAGTGATGCTCGCGATGGCATGTCGCACTTGCGTCATGCACATCAGGAAGGCGAGCAGGCCCAATAAAGTGGTAGCAATACTTGCCCATGAAATTAGGCCAACATAAATTCTATCTTCACTGGAGGAATAGGATACAGTTCATCCGGGATGTTACCCCAGCCATATTTGTGACCGTATCGCGAGATAACGTCAAAGAACCATGCCACATACAGCGACATAGCCAAGCTCATACAAAATAGAAGCGTAGAAATTACTGCCCATACGTAGGATGCACGTGTGAGCCTACTAAATGGTGCGGTCACTTCAACTCTCCGCTAAGAGTGCCGGAAATATTAGCTTAGATTAATGTAACACTCAAGGGGGACATACCTGCTTAGCCCGCAAGCGATGAAGTTCGCGCTTTGCCTAGAGCGCCACGGGCTCGTACGGGGCCTCGCCCGGCCGCCCCGCGGCGAAGAGGAACACGGGCTTCTTCGGAGGCAGGCGGGGCGCGGGCAGGGCGATGAGCGCGCTCGAGCCCGTGCCGAAGCCGCTCTCCAGCGCGATCGACATGGCCGCGGCCGGGCCTTCCTCCGCGCCGTGCTCGCGGCTCGCGAGCAGCGCCTGCCATTCCTGCCAATCGCCGCGCTCGGGATCGGGCGGCGTCGCGGCCTCGAACCGGGGCAGGAAGCGGCGGATGCGCGGGCTCGCGAGATCGTTGCGGTCACGCGCGGTGATCATGGAAAGCCCCGGCGGCAGCGGCTTCACCTCGACCACGCCCGAACCCTCCTCCGGACCCAGATTGCGCAGCCACCAGGCGTCGCGATTATCGGCGAGGAGCATGTTGAACGGCCGGTATGCGCCCGGGTCGAGATCGGCCAGCGCGAGCGCCGCCGCCGCGGCGTCCGGATGGTCGAGCGCTTCCAGCACCAGCTCGCCCCGGCTGCGGAATCCCGGCGCCGGGCCCAGCGTGTTGATGCGGTTCAGCGCCGCCGCGACGACCCCTTGCGGATTGATGCCGAGCCAGCTGCCGCCGGCGAGGAGGTCGATCCCGGCGACGATCTCGGGCCGGTCGGCCCAATGGCGGCCCGGCTTGCGCCAGGGTCGGTCGCGCATCTCGTCGCGATTGGCGCCGATCAGCACGGGCCAGTCATGGCCGGGGCGGTAGAGGAGGATAATGCTGCACATTTGGCGCGTGGTGCCTTCAGGCTCGCGCGGCTGCGGCGGGAAGGGGCTCCCCAGCCGGCCTCCGCATCGCTATATAAGTGCCGCCAAGATTCGGAAAACAGAAGCCTCCGAGGGAGCAGCGGCCGACATGAGCACCTTCGACGAACGCGAAAAGGGTTTCGAAGCCAAGTACAAGCATGATCAGGAGAGCCTGTTCAAGGTCACCGCGCGGCGCAACAAGCTGCTGGGCCTATGGGCCGCCGAGCAGCTCGGCCTCTCGGGCGCGGAAGCGGAGGCCTATGCAAGGAGCATCGTGGCGGCCGATTTCGAGAAGCCGGGCGATGACGACGTGCTGCAGAAGGTGATGACCGACCTCTCGGCCAAGGGCGTGCAGGTGACGGAGCACGCGCTGCGCAAGCGCCTGGCCGATTTGACCCAGACCGCGCGCGAGCAGGTCGCCAAGCAGTCGGGCTAGCCGCTCCCAAACCCCTCCCGCTTCAGCCGGTTCACCGCCTCGTCGAGCGCCGAGAGAAAGGTCGAGCGCTGGCGCGGCGAGAAGGGCTTCGGCCCGCCGCTGACCTCGCCGAGTGCGCGCAGGTCCTGCATCAGCGCGCGCGTCGCGAGCGCGGCGCCGATCGAGCTCATGGTCATGCGCCGGCCATCCGGCGCAATCACCTCGGCCCCCGCTTTGAGACACCGATCCGCGAGCGGCAGGTCGGAGGTGACGACGATCGTGCCGGCGCGGGCGCGCTGGGCGATCCAATCGTCCACCGCGTCGAAGCCGCTGCCCACCACCACGCGATGGATCTTCGGATGCTTCGGCACGGCGATCCAGGCGTTCGCCACGACCTGCATCGCGAGCCCGTACCGCTCCGCCACCCGGTAGGCTTCCGCCTTCACCGGGCAGGCGTCGGCGTCGATGAGGATCTCGATCTCTTGTTCCATCACATGAAAGAAGGGCTGCCGCGGGGTTCACCGGGCAGCCCTTCCATTGTCGAACCGCGTTCCGGCTTTGCGGCCGGACGAACGATCGGTCAGCCGAGCCGGACCCCGCCGGAGGCGACGATCCAGGTCACGGAAGCCGCCGACCGCGGCGTATGACAATGAGACACTGGATCACCTCCTTTCTGTTGGTTGACGATGCCCCTCATATAGTCGAGCGGCGCCCCATTGAAAAGCGGCAGTTCCGAAAAAGCCGGATCACCGCAGTTTCGCGGTACCTCCAAGGCCGGCATAGAGCGCGTCCAGGGCCGCTCCGCCCGCTTCGAGTCGGTCCGGATCGCTGCGCCGGAGCGCGGCGATGCCGGCCAGCAGGCGCCCCAGCCCCTCCGTCTCCGGGCGCCCGAACCGCCGGTCCTTCAGGTCGAGATCGTGGATCATCTCCGCGATCGCGCCGAGCGCGCCGTCCTTCGGCGCGAAGGTCTGGGTCAGCGTCTCGAAGGTGCAGCGCCCCTCCCCATGGCCGTACTCCGCCTCGAACATGTCGAAGCGGATCTCGCCCTTCCTCGGCTTGTGCCGCGCGGGATCGACGAAGCGGAAGCGCGCCTCGATGTCGATGAAGCG